>CAXUIV010000403.1:0-5024 GCA_964250875.1 uncultured bacterium | reverse complement strand
GGCTGAGATTCCAGTAGCGCAATGACCTGTTCTACTCGCGATTTGGGGATACGCATCACTACCGTCTCCTCTCCCCACCTACTACAGCCTCTTTTTCTACCTGATCCTAATACTTTGCCCACCACGATGACATGTCTCGCGCTCATCACTAAAGCGCCTTCTGTTAATCATGTTGCTGCCCGTTCTAGTTTGATTGAAGTACACTCCGATCATGCAGGCTGGCGACGATAGACAGCATCAGCGAAATGGGTAGAGGGTAGCCTAGAAAAAAGGCTAGGGAGTCGCAAAGACAGAATCATCGATAGTAGTGCTGCTCAATCCAGACTCGCATTTCCGCCTCAGAATCCACATGGGCATGGCGACCTGTAAGCGGATCGTAGGCATGCCACCAGTTATTACCGTTGCGGTCATATGCTTGCCAAATCCGCAACTCACTGCCTCCAACGAAGACTTCCTGTAGCCACTGCAAAATTCCATTCAGTTTTGCTAGGATTCCCGACTTGGCCTCAGGCTGCCTTTGGCGGTCCTGATGATAGATTGCTTCCAGTCTTCTTCTGTCAAACGAATCTGTATATGTTTTCATAGATAAGTACCTCCTGAATGACCTTAGAGTTGGTTTGATTCATGAGTTCACTCTATCTATTCCTTTATTGACAAGCAAAGCATTATATGCATGATGTGCATGAATAAAATCGATAGAAGGATGTCAAACTAACAACAATGCGGTTACAACCTGCATTACCTCCATGAACGAAACGAATAGCAGCCGAATGAAGCTCTCTCAGCTTCGTGCCCTGGTGACGGTGGCAGACTGCGGTAACTTCAGTGAGGCAGCTCTAAAGCTAGAGCTATCCCAGTCAGCAATCAGTCATGCGATCGCCAGTCTAGAAGAGGAGTTGGGGGTGCTGTTACTCTCGCGGGGACGTCACGGTGCCCATCCGACACCAGTAGGAGAACGTGTCCTGGTTCATGCTCGTCAAGTCCTGCAACAGCTAGAGGCGATCATTAAAGAAGCAGATTTAGAAAAAGGTTTACATGGTGGCAGTGTGCGGATTGCCAGCTTTCGCAGTGTAGCGACTCATTTACTTCCGGCCACGATCGCCCAATTTCGCACTCACTTTCCAGAAATTACCGTACACATCATTGAACATTTCGACTACTCCGGCGTGGAACAAGCCCTGCGCGAAGGTCGTGCTGATATTGGCTTCACGGATTTTCCCACGAGTGATGAGTTTGAGAGCTGGGAAATTCTGCGGGATGAGTATGTTGTCCTGCTGCCGCCGCAGCCTAAGTTGAAAAGTGCCCAGCTCACTTGGGAGCAATTAGCAGCCTACCCATTGATCCTTGGCTCTCCCCACGATGCCTGCTTTATCCGACTGCGCAACCATCTGCTATCTTTAGGGTTCCCGGCGAAAGTCGCTTACGAGGTCAACGAAGACTCAACCACCGTCAGTATGGTTGTACAAAGTTTAGGGGCCACAATTATGCCCCGTCTTGCTGCTGAGCCGGTACCAGCCGGAGTGCAGGTTTACAGTTTACCCGTTCCTGTAGAGAGGGTGATCGGGGTGTCTGTTGTGGCTAATGCCCTCTTAACTCCAGCTGTCTTCGCGTTTCTGGACACGCTTAAGAGTTTGAACACAAATTCAAACACAAATTCAAACACACAACCGCCTGTAGCGAAGGTTGACTCACAGGCAACCATACGTTAGAGACCAGAATCCAGCAAATTTTGTTCGCAGCAAGCCAAGCTTTGAGCAGCTTTGCGATATATTACATCTCATTGGCCAGCTTGTCTGAAAATGGATTTTAACCACACTCAATTTCTCCAAACTTTTCCCGTCTCCTCAACCCAAGAGGGTCATTTCTACTCGCTCCCTCAACTTGAAGCGGCGGGAATGGGAGTGTCTCGGCTTCCCGTTTGTATTCGAATCGTGCTTGAGTCTCTACTGCGGAATTACGACGGCAAGCGGATCCAAGAATCAGACATCAAGACATTGGCATCGTGGCAGCCAAACGCCGAGCGGACTACAGAGATTCCTTTTGTTGTCGCTAGGGTGCTGCTCCAAGACTTTACCGGAGTGCCGTTGGGAGTCGATCTGGCAGCGATGCGCTCGGCTGTGGCGCGAATGGGCCAGTCTCCCTCAATCATTGAACCACTCGTTCCGGTGAATCTTGTCATCGACCACTCGGTGCAGGTCGATTTTGTCGGTCCCGACGCGCTCAAACTTAACTCGGAGATGGAGTTTAAGCGAAATCGCTCTCGATACCAGTTCTTGAAGTGGTGCATGAAGTCCTTTAAAAACTTTGACGTTGTCCCACCAGGAATCGGTATCTGCCATCAGGTAAATCTTGAGTACCTCGCCCAAGGATTGCTGGAGCGGGACGGAGTCTACTATCCTGACACGCTTGTGGGCACAGATTCTCATACAACGATGATTAATGGACTCGGTGTCGTCGGTTGGGGAGTCGGCGGAATTGAGGCTGAAGCCGCCATGCTGGGACAGCCAGTTTACTTCCTTACTCCAGATGTCGTCGGCGTCCATATGCAGGGTAAGCTGCGGGAGGGAGTCACAGCTACCGACCTGGTACTCCATATTACCGAACTGCTGCGCAAGACCAAAGTTGTCGGTAAGTTTGTGGAGTTTCATGGTGAGGGAGCATCTTCCTTATCAGTAACAGACCGAGCAACCGTCAGCAATATGGCTCCTGAGTATGGAGCAACCGTCGGCTTCTTCCCAATTGACGAAAGAACTTGTGAATACCTGACAGCAACCGGGCGCAGTCTGGCTAAGGTGGAGGCGTTCCGCAACTATTACACCGCTCAGCAGATGTTTGGTATCCCCGTGGGGGGCGCATGCCAGTACAGCACATTGGTGGAGCTAGATCTGGCTGATGTTGTCCCAGCGATCGCCGGTCCAAAGCGTCCTCAAGATAGAATTGCGCTAGAAAACGTCAAACAGGTTTTCCAGGAGACGCTGCAATCTCAGACAGGGGCAGGGTATGGAAGACCCGTAAACGAGGTCGGCGTCAAGTTCAAGGCAACAGAAGTTGCTACAGCAACGCCTCAGGGTGGAGGAAACCAGGAGGATGACGCACTGCCGATGGGTGATATTCATCAGAGTACCGAAGATACAAGCGTTCTCACTGAGATCGAGATGATGAACAATCGTCCGACTCCCAACCAGCAAGATCAGCAGGTGTCAGGGTCGGCAACAATGGAAATTGCCCATGGAGATGTGCTAATTGCAGCTATTACCTCATGCACCAATACCTCCAATCCCAGCGTGATGTTGGCAGCAGGTCTTCTAGCCAAGAAAGCGGTAGAACGGGGACTGACCTTAAATTCAAACGTGAAAGCGTCACTGGCACCAGGGTCGCGGGCGGTGACTGATTACCTAGAGCAGACTGGACTACAGCCCTATCTCAATCAGCTAGGCTTCAATCTAGTAGGCTACGGCTGCACCACATGTATCGGCAATTCTGGTCCCCTTGCTCCTGCAATTGATGCGCTGCTCCAGCAGCAGGACATCATCGCCGCTAGCGTACTTTCGGGAAATCGAAACTTTGAAGCGCGTGTCCACCAGAGTATCAAAGCAAACTTCCTCATGAGTCCTCCTCTCGTGGTGGCATATGCGCTAGCGGGAAGTGTGCTTGTCGATCTGGCAACCGAGCCTTTGGGCAGGGACAAAGAGGGCAAAGACGTTTACCTAAAGGATATTTGGCCAACGTTGGCGGAGATCAACGCTGTTGCCGCCTCAGCGTTTGACCCCAATACTTATCAGCAGCTCTACAGCGATGTTGAACACAAAAACGCGCTCTGGAGTGAAATTCCTCAGGTTGGCAATGAGGTGTACGACTGGGAAGCCACCTCCACCTACATCCAAGAGCCTCCCTATTTTGAAAGTTTCAGTCGGGCAACCGAGCGAGTCGATGACATAATAGACGCTCGACCACTGGCAATATTTGGAGATTCAGTCACCACCGACCATATCAGCCCTGCCGGTGCAATTAAAGCGAATTCTTCAGCAGGAGCCTACCTTCAGGAGTGTGGCGTCGCTGTCGAAGACTTTAACAGCTACGGCTCTCGTCGCGGCAACCATCACGTAATGGTTCGCGGCACCTTTGCCAATGTGCGTATCAAAAACTTAATGGTTCCTGGGACTGAAGGAGGGGTGACTGTCCACTATCCGAGTGGGGAGCAAATGAGTATCTATGAAGCCGCAGTCCGGTATCAGGAATCTGACACTCCCCTAGTGGTAGTTGCAGGGCAGGAGTACGGAACTGGCAGTTCCAGGGATTGGGCAGCGAAGGGGACAAAGCTGCTTGGGGTAAGAGCAGTCATCGCGCAAAGCTTCGAGCGAATTCACCGAAGCAATTTAGTCGGTATGGGAGTGCTACCCTGCCAGTTCTTAGAGGGAGGAAGTGCCGCAAGCCTGGAGCTAACTGGAGCGGAGCTGTTCACTCTGAAGGGATTGGATCGCAGCATCGCTCCCCGCCAGACTATATCCCTATTTATCAAGTACCCGTCAGGAGAGGAGAAAGAGGTTCCAGTGCTGCTGCGGATCGATACTCCAATCGAGATCGATTACTACCGGCATGGAGGCATCTTACAGTACGTACTCAGACACCTGAACCCCTAAATATCTAAAGCCACTTTGGCTCATCTTGAAGTCCCAACTTACACCCGTTTGGATGAATCTTTGCTCGGTGGATTTGTCTAGAAGCTGAGTTATAATAACTATTCTCTACTGCTATCCTCCGCTTACGATCAAGGCTACACCCTTGGGATGAGGGCGTTGCTTGATTAGGGTATGAATCAATCTTTACGACTTTGCGCCTAACGCCTTCGGCTTCGCTGTAAAAAACAAAATCGCGCTACCATACCATAAATAGCCGCGTAGCGTAGCGAGAGCTTCCCTATCACTGCATTATGTATGCACCAGTCATTCAACAACCACTAACATTTGAGGAGTTTCTAGCTTGGGACGATGGCTCAGGCAGAGATTTTGAACTACGCGACGGAT
>CAXUIV010000402.1:0-5034 GCA_964250875.1 uncultured bacterium | reverse complement strand
TGACCTAGCAATCCTGCCTCGGTATGAAAAGACTCTGTGGGCAATCTCTCCGCGCCACTCCCAGCTGTGGCGGTCAGTTCTAAGCGGTTGCTGGTGGAGTTGTGGAGTAAAATCAAAGCAAATTCAGCGCCCCCGATGCCGTCACAAACAGCCCGGACCATCACCTGTAACAAACCAGGTAGGTTGGTCAGGCGCTGGTTCAAAAGGTTAGTGATCCGCTGGAGTGCCCTGAGCTGCTGTTGCTGTTCGCCCAGAATGATGATTGCCTGCCGCAGATTTTCGCCGATATCCGTTGCCTCGCGGTAGAGGCGGGAGTTGTCAACCGCTAATCCAGCGCGACGGCCCAAATCTTCTGCTAAGGCTAGGTCAGCCTGAGTGTAGGAGCGACTAGTTTCCGTCAACACGAAACTGATTGCCCCCAATGTCCGGCCACGAGCTAAAAGCGGTACGCAAATAAAGGACTTGAAGCCAACCTGACGCAGAATTTGCAGATGTTCGGCGTCATGAGCAGCAGCCTCTAGAAGCGAGTCAGGCATCTGGGGGTAAAAATCTGCCTTACCTGTGCGTACTACCTTGGCAGTGCCGAATGGTCCATCTGGGTTGACGGGATAGCGACGCTGCACTTCCATTGCCCCCTGCACCATGACTGGATCGACGTGGGCCACAGCTGCCAAGGATAATGATTGATCTTCCTCGACGACATGAACAGTACACCAGTTAGCTAATCGCGGGACTACAAGGCGAGCCAAGTTTTCGAGAGTGGTTTGGCAGTCTAGGGAGATCGTCAGCAGGGCACTAGCCTCAGCTAGAAATCGCTCTTGTTCCTCGACTCGCTTCCGCTCAGTGATATCCAGAAATGCGCCGATGCCACCCCGAGAGTTGCCTTGTTCATCAAACAGCGGCACAGCATTACCCAGTAGCTTGACAACCGGCACCTCTTCGTGTATTACCAAATCGAGTTCTGTATTTAGAATTGCGGTCCCCTCGGCAGAGACGTGGTGCATAAGCAGCTGTTCGGTTGCCACTTTTTGGTCGCGGCGGCGAAGCCCGTCTTGTTCTGAATCGCTGCTATTCAAATCAGTGCTATTCAAAGTATGCACACCCGGCGGTAATTCCAGCAGTTTGGTCAATGCTGGGTTTAGCCGGATGCAGCGGCATTCAGGATCCTCAGCGATCGCAATTCCAATTGGGATCACATCCAGCAGCGTCTGCAGCTCACTGACTCGCCGTTCTAAGTCCCGATTCAATTTGACGATTTCGGCCTCGGCGTGTTTGCGCTGGCTCACATCAATGACAAAGCAAATAGCTGTCTTCTCCTGTCCCTCGACCAAGGCACCACCTACTAGAGCAGAGATGCGGCTGCCATCTTTGCGAATGTACTCTTTCTCAAAAGGCGTCAGCACCCCAGTTGCCATCAGTTCATATGCTGCCTGTATATCCCTAGCGGTGTATTCTAACGGCGTCACATTTTGCCAGCGCAGTTCCCCGGAGTTCAGTTCCTGTCGCGTATAGCCCAACATTGCCAAAAAGGCATCGTTAGTTTCTATGATGTCGCCGTGCCTGTCGGCTACAACAATGCCAATGACATTGGCGTCAGCCAAGCGCCTAAATCGAGACTCGCTGGCCCTGAGTGCCTCCTCCAACTGCGTTCTTTCAGTAATATCAGTCAGGACACCTGCTATCCGCAAGGGACAGCCGTAGCGATCGCGCAAAGCTTTACCTCTAGCAATGCAGTAGCGGTACTCCCCAGAGGTATGGCGAATTCGAAATTCAACTTCACATTTTTCGTTACGATTCAGGTGCGCGGCGACAACCGCTTGGATTCTTGGCAAATCCTCCGGGTGCATAAGAGCGGTAAAGGCGGCAGGAGTGAGGTTGAATCCTACACGGGATACGCCGATGATTTCCAGTAGTCGGTCGTTACAATAAACCTCATCTGTAGCGCAGTACCAGTCCCAAATACCGTCGTTAGCTCCCTCTAGAACCAAACGGTACCGCTCTTCGCTTTCCTTAAGCTTTTGATCGGCTAGAGCTGCTGCCTGTTCTGCTTGATAGAGCCGCACGGCGTTACGGAGGCTGCGCGATAGGTTGTCAGGCGATATTTTAGCTTTAGAGAGATAGTCAGAAGCACCAGCTTTCATCAGAGCCACAGCAGTTTGCTCATCACCCTGTCCAGTCAAGACAATCAAGGGAACTGCGATTCCCAAAGCGCGTACCTGTTGAACCAAGCTGAGACCGTCCCCGTCTGGTAAACGATAGTCAAGAAAGACACAGTCAAAAGACTGCTGCTGCAAAGTCGCGATCGCCGCCGCGCAGCTATTTGATTCTGACGACTCCAGGACCACTCCAGCCGCCTTGAGCGCCCGGTGTACTGCCATGCGGTCCACTTCGTCGTCATCAACCACTAAAATTTTGACTATCTCTTCCATGATTTACAGCGTTTTGAATTTTGAATTCTGAATTTTGAGTTAAAAAGATTTGACACGAAGCTCAAAACGCAAAACTCACCATCTCCACTACAACATTTCGCTCATTGTCCAGTACTTATTGAGTGTTGCTACTGTCTCCACAAAGCTTGAAAAGGTGACAGGTTTAAGAATGTATCCAGCGACATTCAAGTTGTAAGCCTCCACCTTGTCTCTATCTTCATTTGAGGTAGTCAGCACTATGACTGGAGTCACTTTCAATACTGGATCTGCCCGCAACTCCCGCAGAAACTCTATCCCGTTCATCTTCGGCATGTTTAGGTCGAGTAGGATCAATCTCCGCTCTGGGGGCAGCGGTGGGCTGCCGTCACCGCGCAGCATCAGTAATGCCTCCAACCCGTTAGTCGCAAAATAAAGTGGATGAGTGATATTGTTCTTTTTAAAGGCCCGCTGCACGTTCATCACATCCACTTTGTCGTCCTCAACCAGCAGGATGTTGATCACTTGATCTTCCATAATTCAGCATGATTTCTCTTATCATCACTGGTAGGTTGAAAAGTTCGCCTCAATCGTGCGATAGGCAGTTCCAGTCTCAAGCGGTGAAGTTGGAGAAAATCTACCTGAAGTCAGAGCAAAGGGCGAAAGGCGAAAGGCGAAGGGCAAAAGGCGAAAGGCGAAGGGCGAAAGTATAAATCTGATATCTCCCCATCTTCCCATCTCCTTACGCTGGCCATGTAAAGCGAAGCGTTGCCCCTTGACCTAGCTCAGATTCCAGATGAATGTATCCCCCCTGACTTTCGACAATTTTCTTGACGATGGCGAGGCCGACACCAGTATTTTCCACCTTGTCGCGAGCTTCTAACGTTTGGAAAATGCCAAATACTTTTTCGTGGTACTGGGGGGCAATGCCAGGTCCGTCATCTGCGACGACAAACTCATAAAATTTTCCCTGTTGGGTCACCGAAATGGTTACTCTCCCATCAGGACGGTGGTGATGTTTGATGGCATTGCTGAGCAGATTGCTAAAAACCTGTAGCAGAGGCAATCTTTGGGTGAGTAGTGTAGGCATTCCTGCTTCAACAATCACAGTAAACTGAGATGGCGCAATGGAGTTAATCACCTCAGCGAGTAAAAGGTTAACGTCTACCGAGTCTGTCTCAGTGGCAACCCGTCCCACGCGGGAGTATTGCAGCAAACCCTCAATGAGGGCTTCTAGACGATGAACACGTCCCCGCAGCAGCTGCATCTGATGTTTATTTTCCTCATTGAGCTGATCGCCAATATCTTCTTCAATCCACTGGGAAAGATTAGCGATCGCCCGCAACGGTGCTTTCAGATCGTGAGATGCGACATAGGCAAACTGATCAAGTTCCTGGTTACGTCTCTCTAGAGCGACATTAGTTTGCGCCAAAACTGTGGTTATGTAGATTAATTCTTCTGTCTGCACTTTGAGCGCTGCCTCAGTCCGCTTGCGTTCGGTCAAGTCTATAGCAAAGGCTACGCCCTCGTGTTGGGAGCCTTCAAAGAGGGCGGCACCAAGCAGAATAGGAATACGGCTGCCGTCTTTGCGAATGTACTCTTTCTCATAAGGGGCTTCGACTCCAGTGGCAGCCAGTTCAGCTAGTGCTTTCTCGTCTAGCGGCACGTGTTCCGGTGGCGTCATGTCTTTCCATCTCATTGATCCAGACAGTAAATCCTCCCGCGTGTACCCTACCATTTGCAGAAAGGCGGTATTGGCTTCAGTGATGTCACCATTGACATCCCAAAACAAAATTCCGAGCATGTTGGAATCAACGACGCGCCTAAACCGAGCCTCGGCTTTAAACACCTGCTCCATTTGCTCGTCATTATCATGGTCTTCAAAAATGCAGATCCCCAACCACTCCCCAACCTTGCCATCCTCACTCAAAACTGGCGCAGATTGCTCTTTGGTCCACTGATAGCTGCCATCTGCTCTCAGCAGGCGGTATCTTATTTCGTCAGACGCTTTCAGTTGCTGGCGATGGTTTAAGGTGCGGTCGCGATCATCAGGATGAATCGCCTGAAGAAATCCCCAATTCGATGACTCTGCCTCGCTTAACCCAGTATACTCATACCAAAGGGGGTTGAAATATGTGTTTGAGCCATCGGGAGCTGCAATCCAAACGATTTGAGGCATAGCAGCCAAGCGCTGTTGATGCTGAAATTCACAAGTTTTCAGGCGCTGCCGAAGTTGTTCTAGTTCTGTTTGGAGCTGAATGGCTTCTGCTAAAGCGCCAGAAGATGTAGGCTGGGAATGATGCATAGAGATGAAGAGTTTTTGACAGCAACTTATCTCAAAGCGCTGTGAGAATATGGTAAGCTTCACCCCTCTAGTTTAGGCTAGTGGTTAAGGGTGGCAGAGAAACTTTTAAAGTGACAAGAGGCCAGATGTAGAAGATGGGGAGGGGTTGTAGCGTTAGCATGTTAGCAAGCACGAATTTATCAGTGAAGCAAAGGTGTAGCATCATTACTCCAAACCAAGATGCATCCGTATCCCTCCTCTCCCCCGTCATACCAAGACGTTTAGTAATCTCGACTTTAAAGTTAAGGACTGTAAGCTGCGGATGTATGCCATGAGTAAAATTCG
>CAXUIV010000401.1:0-5037 GCA_964250875.1 uncultured bacterium | reverse complement strand
GCCCAAAATGGCCACACCTCAATCAGCGATCGCCTATCTTCCACTGCGCTGATCAGTTGACTCACCATTTGAGCTTGCAGTACGACCCCCGGCATTTCTTTACCATAGGGCGTACCAAAATGATCGCCCGCACTAGGAGCTGTCACCCCAATCAAAACGATTCGACCCTTGACACTATCCCCACTAAAGTGATTTGATAGAACCTCTTGAAGTGTCACCGTTTGAGCAATGCCGATTGAAGAATGACGATAATTCAACAGGAGTTGATATCCACCTGTATCAACTCGTTGATATCCGCCTTCATGCTTGTGCAGTTGCTTCAAGTTCACCGCACCAAGCTGCAAATTTCCCTCAGAGGTGTAGTGAGCAGAAAATCCCTCCTGCTCTAGGTAATGGAATGCCAATTGGGCACTCAGCGCGTAGGGTGTTGAACAGGGAGAATCGGCTCCTGGATTGATCGCTAAGAGATGGCGACGGAAAATCCCATCAGAATCGACTACGACATCGCTAAAGCCCTGATTGTCTTGTGGCACACCCGGAAACGGAGAAATTCCCTCTTCCCCTACAGAGGCATTAGCTTTACAAATGGCAAAGAAATCTTTACTTCGCACGAAAGATGCCAAACCAGTTTGATTCGGATTCGCTGGAAAGTCATGATAGATGTCCAAGGCGATCGCTCGTGGTTTAAGCGGCGTTAGCTTCGCTAAGAGTTTCGCCAGTGCCAAGTCTGATAAAGAACCTTTGCGCTGCTCCTGCTCTGGTAGCTGCAAATCTTTTTCTGTGACGGTAACAATTAGTAGACGGTGGTCCTGCGGTTCATCGGGTCGGAGTTGCACCAGCCCATCCAATGCCTGCAACTCCCAGGACTGAAGTCCCCCAAAATACCGGACTCCCAAGACAATTGAGGTGGCGATCGCACTGAAAAGCAAGACCGGACGCAGGGCACGAATGCTCCAGCGATGGCGATCAGGACCGCCTACATCGGTAACAACATTTGAAGCTTTACACCAATCTTCCCAATAGGGCGCTTCCACCGATGGATTCTGACACATAACCGGCAACCAAGATGCTCCCGGAAAATCATCCTCCAAGCCTTGCAACTGTCGGCGAGCCTGTCGTATTGCTAAATACAGGGGTAAATGCTGACTGCCAAATGCAGTGAGGAAATATCTGAAAAAATCTTGCGCTACCTGATTGGAAACAGGTTCCCGCATCACGACGATCCCAGGTATATGCAGTTTACCCAAAACATTAGCTAAACCCAGTCCATCACAAGAGTTAAAGATGGCTAACTTTAAACCGTTTTCAATGGCGGCACTGAGGGCCTCTTCTAGATGCTCAATTGTCAGACTGTTGTGGCTGGGATGGTCATTAATGTAAATCCGTCCGGTTTGTCCCTCACTCTGGCTGTGGCCCGCAAAAAAGAGAATGTCCCACCCAGAGGAGTCCCAAAGCCGCTGGTTGAATTCCTGCCGGGAAGGCATAACCAAAAACTCAGTCTCAGCATTGGGTAAGGTCTGAAGAAACCGCCGCTCTGTCTCGACATCAATGCCTTTCAGATCCCCCAGAACGGCTAAAATTCTGACTTTGGTTCGAGGTGCTTGAGGACGGAAGAATTCTTGACGCTGATAATCAGGACGGCTCAACACAATTTCAGCTTTGGGGTAGTCTCGCAAGAAGTCCCAACAGTGCCAGGGCAATCGCTGCACAGAGTCATCCGTTGTTTCAAGCATCACCTGAATTTCTTCAGTAGGGTCAAGGCGCGATCGTAGTTTTCGCTCTACAACGAGCAAACCCTCTGATTTCAACCAGGTGTTAATTTGTTGTTGGAGCTGTTGGCTCAGCTCCTCGAAGCTGAGTTGAGAAATCTGAGTAATTCCACCAGACTCAATCTCCAGCTCATCTTCAGGAGCTTCATCCGTCGGAAGGCGCAGCACCAGCCGACTACACAGTGCCCGGTAGGTAAACTGCCAGATGCGATAGGACTCCACCAATTCTGGGGCAGCGGGTAGACTGCCCACAAATTGCTCCGCTTGGGGATATTGTGTCCACAAGCGCACAGTGATCTGGGGAAAGCCTCTGTTGAGATTGCCGCTTCCTAAGTTGATGACAACCGTCTTGCTCATTTTAAAGTTCAAACTTTTCTCTCACCTTGATGTCATTCAGACTCACTTCAACGCTGAAGCCAGTTCCCGGTTTTCCCTTAAAAGGCTTGAGCTGAATCAAATTATCATGGTCTCTGGATTGAACCTCCTGTAGGACTTTGTCCGCGTTGGATAGTAAAGTCAATTGCAGCTGGGCAGGTAAAATATTTGCTCCTGCTGCTGGTAACACCTGAATGTTAATGCCAATCTTCTCTTCATCGGAGTTGACTGTTACCAACAAAACTACAGTTTGACTGCCAAGCTGCATGCCAAAATTAATCAGTTTGCCGCCCTTCGCACTTGAGGCTACATGGCGAGTACTCCAGGCCAAATTGGCTTCTGGATTAACTAGGGCATCAACGGTTTGCCACCCTTCATCCAAGACACCCTGTAACCATTGGCTTAATCGAGTTTTCAGGGCACCGAATTTTGGCAGTGCTTCAACCTGTTGAGTCAAAGTTGGAAGTGGAATGGCACTGGGTTCTAAATATTGAATGTAAACGGTTAAGTGATTTGGTTCCGGATCGAAAATTGATAACGGGAACAGACACAAATTATCGGGTTGCGAGGAGATCACTCGATTGGATTGAGCTGTAAGTTCGTCGTACCGCAAAAAGCCTCGAACAACAACTTCCTCTTGGTCTTCTAAAACTTCCAACACAACATAGAAGTGAGCGGTTAAATCTGTTTGTTCTAAAGCAATTCGAGGGATACATACAACTTCATCCAGCATATGCTCTGTCGCAATCAAGCATAGTTTAAATTCATCGATCTTCAGATAACTTATATCCGCGACCTTATGTTGAGGGAAATAATCAGGTAGTCGTTCTTTTAACCAAGCTGCAAAGGCAAGCGTTGCCAAGGCATTGAGATAGACTTGCCACTGCTGCTTCTCGTCGCTTAATGAATTACTGAGTTCTCTAGCTTGCTCGAAATGCTCCGGCTCCAGCCAAAGAGTTTCGGGCAACAAAAGTCTTAAATTCTTTGCATTTAGATTTGCACTTAAATTTGTTACACTCCTAGGATGATTAGTCATAGCTTGATTCCTCTTGATTCCTCTATACGGTCTGCTCAATGTAACGTTTCAACTGTTGGGCGTAGATGCTATCCATCAAACGGTTTTTCCCGGCTTTGATTTCGGATACTGCCTCTGCAAAGATTTCGGCATCGACAAATGCTTCAATCTGTTCGGTTAAGGTTCTGAGGTAGCTCGGCTCAGGGGGCGTAGAGGTCAGACGTTTGGATTGGGCTTTTTCTAAAATTGGCTCAAGCAGCTGTTGCACGGTTAGCCTGCGGACGTTGCTCAGAATCTCTCCCGGATTGAGAATCCGTCGGGTCTGATCCCAACTGCTCATACCTAACTGCGGCCCAATGTCTCGTAGAGACAGTCCCTCGCAGTAGTAAAGCCGCAACCCAGGGATAAAGCAGGTAGCAAAGGGAGCATACCGCTTGCTTTTGCTCAACTGTGAGACCTGAGTTTGAACTGCCTGCTCAACGGCATGGGTTAAAGCAACCGTGAGCTGTTGATACAGAAACTCTAAAAATTCTTGCTCTTCCGCATCCGACTCATTAAAGGAATCAGAGGGCAAATCCACTCTCAGCTCATAACCGCCAGTCTCTAACTGCATTTCTAAAGGCTCTCTAGACTGCCAGATGTCAAACTGCCGTAGCTGTTTTGTGACTAGCTTTAATTCTTTCAGTAACGAGGAATTGAGAACAACCTCTCGCTGCTGAAGCAAATCACCCATCTCTGTGAGCTGCGAGTCAGTGGGATCCAAACAACGGCTGACCTGTTGCTGCTGTCGCCGATCGCGTCGATAAACTGCATGGAAGACTTCGACTAAATGGCGATCGCGTTCAGATAGCTGTTCCAGTTGTTTCGGTCGAACTCGGTTCAGCAGTGCCCAGTCACTCAGATGCTGAAAGCCAAACTCGGACAGGAAGTTCTTCAGTTCTGAGTGTTGTTTAGTTTGTAAGAATGCCCAGTTATCTAAACTCATGCTGTGGGAGTTGAGCTTATAGGTCCGCAACACTTCCACAGCAAAAATCTCGTAGGTTGCAGATTGAACGCTCCCATCATCCAGCTTAAGTTGAGTGTTGTCGTTATCATCCAGAATGACCAGAGCTTTGCCATCATCATTAAGCACAAAGGGCAGCAAATCCTGATAGGTGAATGACTTGTCACCCGCAAATAAACTGGCGATTTTTTGGCAGGCTTTCAGGATTGGCTCAGACACGTAGCAGCGCAGGCAGAGTCCGGCTTGGGCACGGTCGGGGAGGACAATCGCAGCATTGTGAGTGCGAAACTGGGAGAATAGGATGGTTTGGGCAGCCTCGGGTGAGACGATCTCGGTTGAACCAGGTAATCGTGTTTTTGGGTCCAGAAGCTTCTCAACAAATTCCTGAGCGGTTGGGACTACAGAGCATTGATACCGTCGTCTCTCATCGGCAGGGCTGATGCGCCAAATATTCCAGTACTTCGATAGAGCATTCATAGAATATACATCCTGATACTAATCGCCTTTCGGATCAGGGACTAACTGCTTCACCGTCCAGCGATCGCTAGACTGTTCATCTTCTCATGCGCGCTCTAGGAAATTGTTTCTTGTGCCCGCTGCACACATTTTAGGAAGACATCAAGTCCATTAAAGCCGCTATTAACCAGCTTTCGGGCTTGATGCCAATTCTGGGTATGTGCAGCCATATCAACCCCTCGGCTCGAAAAATAGAGCGACAATATTCTGGCTGATACCACTGGATCTAAGGCGTCAGGGTCATTCTCCAGATCGACACCCTTATCCCCATCACCCAGTCCGTCTTTCTCAATCAGCAATGCTACGATATCTCGATTCGTTTCCTTATCTGGAATATTCCAGGAATGGACAAAGGTGCT
>CAXUIV010000400.1:0-5041 GCA_964250875.1 uncultured bacterium | reverse complement strand
CCCCATCTCCCCATTCGGGCTAATGTAGTTGAAAATGATCTCGATGCGTTCAACATAATTCCAGTATGCCTAGGACTCCTAATGAGTACGTTGTACATCTGCTAATAGAAGGCGGTCATCGTGAAGAAGTGCGTTTTCCCAATATTCAAGATTTTCAGAAGTGGTACAGCGGTGAGTTAATGCCCAAGGCGGCGTCAAATGACTTCATTAGTGTACCGCTCAAAAATATTCAAGGGGAGTACATGGTTGTACGTCCCTCCCGAATTATGGCGATTCGAGTGGAGCCGATTTTTAGCTCCAGCGTGGAGAGATTTTCCTGAATGATGAGAAAAATTGCTTTGATGACCTTGATGGGAGTGGCAATGTTGCCCACCATGCCATCTACCGCCCGTTTACCGCTGCAACCTGTGTTTGTACAACAGCAGGACATCGCCTGCTGCCAGACAGACTTAGGTTGGGATGAGCAAATTTGGGGTCAAGGTGGTCAACCCGCCGACAAGCAGGCGCTGTTGACGGCGATTGACAACAGTCTGGAATACCTGCAAACCGGAGGTGCTGTAGCCGCTTATCGGCGGTACTCAGGAAGAATAACGCGATCGCGTGTCGTGCGTAGTCTAGAACGATTCCGCCAACTGGTTCTCACCTCTCAATCTCCCGCAGAACTCGAGTCAGCTGTCAAGCGCGAGTTTATGTTTTACCAGTCAGTTGGGAGAGATGGCAAGGGAAATGTTTTATTTACCGCCTACTATGAGCCAATTTATGCTGCCAGTCGGGTGCCTACAGCAGAATATCGCTATCCCATCTACCGCCGACCACCCGATTTTGCCAGCTGGCCCCACCCTCAACCCACTCGTGCCCAGCTAGAAGGCAAGGACGGTTTGGGGACAAGTCGGCTACGGGGTTTAGAGTTGCTTTGGCTACCTGATCGCCTGGAAGCATTCTTGGTTCAAATTCAAGGCTCAGCCCGATTTCAGCTCACGGATGGGACGGAAATGTCAGTGGGATTTGACGGTAAGACGAATTATCCCTATACCAGTGTGGGACGGGAACTAGGGAAAGATGGCAAATTGCCACTGTCAGGTCTGACGATACCAGTTATGAAAGAGTATTTCAGACAGCATCCAGAGGAACTAAGTCGCTATCTGCCCCGCAATCGCGGCTTTGTGTTTTTCAAGGAAACTTATGGCGCTCCCGCAGCGGGTAGCATTCAAGTGCCACTGACAGCGGAACGCTCAATTGCCACAGATAAATCCCTCATGCCGCCGGGGGCTTTAGCGCTGATTCACGCCCACCTTCCTGCTCCTAATGCCTTTGGTCAAATGGAGTATCGTACTGTTAGCCGCTACGTCCTCGACCAGGATACGGGTGGCGCGATCAAAGGGCCGGGTCGTGTCGATTACTTCATGGGTACTGGCAACCTAGCAGGCGATCGTGCTGGGGTAACTGGTGGTCCTGGGCAACTATACTATCTGTTGCTGAAGTGATTGGCTAATAGCCTCACTAACTTTATGGTTGCCTTGGGGACTGAGGTGAATGTGATCGCGGTACAAAGTTGTTGGCTCAACTGCGTTAAATACCGGCAAAAAATCTAGATAAGTTATTTGTTGGGCTGCGGTGAAGTCAATCAGGCGTTGGCGTGCCTTTTGTTCGTAGTCACGAGGGCCTGGTTGACCAATCTCCCGTAACAGGGGAGTCATTGCCAGCAGAAACTGACCGTTTGTCTGAGCGATCGCCTGAATCTGCTGAATCGCCTCTAAGTTAAATCCAACGCGATCACCTGGTTCTTCATGCACCGCCTGTAGTTCTGGCACTGGCTTGGCTGGCAGTACGTAGCGGCTGAAAGCTTCTATTAGAGCCAAAGGTGGTTTATGATCCGGGTAGTTGCGATCACGTCCCACTGGTAAGGCCGTGGGAGCGGTAGCGAACAAATCATCGGTGTTAATCAGTAACACAACTGCCTGGGCATCGAAAGTGCCAAACCGCTGCAAATAAGCTAGTTCATTCCGTGGCCCCCAAGAGTTGGCTGAGGCGTTGAGGATCTCGACTGGAGGAGAGGGAGGAAGTTTTGAGTTTTGAGTTTTGAGTTTTGAGTTTTGAGTTGAAGATTGCAACATCTGAGTCAGCATGGCAGCAATGGTCTGAGTTTGATCGGTCCACCAGCCCCCATTAGCCACAGAGTCTCCGATTAACAGCACTCGGAAGGTGGAAGGCGATCGCGTCTTCGTAGCGGACTCACTCCGCATCGAATACTCGTTAATCTCAATTCGGTTCCCAAATCGACGAGTGCGCTGATTTGGAGCCAACAAGTAACCTATCTGCTCATCGGGTATATATACGAGGGGATTGCCGAAGCCGAACAGCAATCGTAATCCCACCTCGATTGCTACCAAAAGCACCACGACTGCTGCCAAAACGATCAGCACTGACATGCCATCCAGCCAAATTCTTCACTCGTCAGAAGCATAGATTAAAATTTGTTTCGAAGTAATCTGTAGATGGATACTTTATTTAATTTGGCAGAACTGTTGCAATCTAGCAGGAGAAAAGTGTTATGTCAGACTTGAATCGTGGAATCATGAAATTCAAGGGTGCAGATAGCCCGAAAGCCGTGGCTATTTCGACCTTCCTCATTTTGGGGTCAATTGGCCTCTTGATCTACTGGGCGCTGCAATCAGCCTACGCTGTACAGTAGAAGGCTAAGTGCAAAATTAATTTGTTATTCATTAGGCTGAGTTCTAAGTTATGAACTTAGTACAGGTTTGGGGTGCTTTGATCATTTTCGCTGTGTGTCCTCTTCTGGGTGGTCTACCGCTGATTGGTTGGATCGTCAGGATGCTGCGTGGACAGCAATTAACTCAAATAGGTACTGGTAATGTCAGTGTGTCAGCTGCCTTCTACCACGGCGGCAATCTAGCGGGGATTCTAGCGGTTTTGTCAGAGGCTTCTAAGGGAATTGCTGCCGTCATTCTCGCTCGGACATTCTTTCCTGCTGAGCCAGCATGGGAGTTGATTGCCCTGATTGCTTTGGTAGCGGGCCGCTACTGGATAAGCAAAGGAGCCGGAACCACCAATGTCATCTGGGGGTTTGTGGTGCATGACTGGCGTGTAGCACTGTTGGTATTCGTAATTGGAGGAGTTGGCTTTACAATCCTGCGCGAACGGAAACTGGGACGTCTGGGAGTTTTGGTGCTGTTTCCTCTAATTACAGCGCTGCTACATCCTGAAGACTCAGCCGAAATCGGAGCCGCGATCGCCCTTGCTGTGTTGTTGGGCTGGATCTACCAAAAAATCCCAGATGACTTAGACTTGCCAGCCCGTGCAGGACAAGCCGAGGCTCAGCCAGTATTTCGCTTTTTTCGCGGCGATAAAGCCATCATCTCTTTGGACGCTCAGATGGATGCTAGTAAGGTAGGTGAAAAAGCTGCTACCCTGTCACATCTGAAATGTTGTGGTTATCCAGTACCGACCGGCTGGGTGCTTCCAGCTGGAGATGACCCGGAACCTTTGATTCAATGCCTCCAGCCCTCAGTGAGAACACCTCTGGTCGTAAGATCCTCAGCTATCGGAGAAGACTCTGAGGTGGCTTCAGCAGCTGGACAGTACGAGACAGTTTTAAATGTCACAAGTCGAGAGGAGTTACAGAGGGCGATTCTTCGGTGTCAAGCCTCTTATGATGATCCCGCTGCGTTGCAGTATAGACGCGATCGCCAGCTCTCGGAAGAGGCAATGGCGGTGCTGATCCAAATACAGATCCAGGGTGTGTTTTCTGGAGTGGCTTTCAGCCGTGACCCTATAGCCTCGCCTCAGTATGATAATGTAATCATTGAAGCACTGCCAGGAGATGCGACGCGGGTGGTTTCTGGACAAGTAACGCCAGAGCAATATCGCGTTTTGGTGATGGAGCGGGACCTAGCTGCTACTTCTGCACCGGGACAACCCAAGTGGATACTGCCTGAAGGATTGGAATTAGCAGTTGAGGGAGAGGGGGATCTGCCACCAGCACTCATTCAACAGGTTGCTTTCTTAGCAAGACATTTAGAAAGGGAGTACCACGGTGTTCCTCAAGATATTGAGTGGAGCTATGATGGTCGGTATTTGTGGCTGTTGCAATCTCGTCCAATAACTACGCTGTTGCCAATCTGGACTAGGAAAATTGCGGCGGAGGTCATTCCAGGAGTGATCCGCCCATTAACCTGGTCGATTAATCAACCTCTGACCTGTGGGGTGTGGGGAGATATTTTTACCGTAGTACTGGGCGATCGCCTACATGAAGGTAAAGGCGTGTCTGGTGAGTTAGACTTCGATGAAACGGCGACGCTGCACTACTCACATGCTTATTTTAATGCTTCCCTGTTAGGGCAAATCTTCCGTCGCATGGGTTTACCGCCGGAAAGTCTGGAGTTTTTAACTAGGGGAGCTAAGTTTAGTAAGCCACCTCTACGTTCGACGTTGCGGAACGTGCCCGGTTTACTGCGGCTGCTGAGGCGTGAACTGCGCTTAGAAAAGGACTTTAAACGGGATTACCAACACGTATTTGCCCCTAACTTAAGCCAGCCGGACCCCGCACTCCGAACCCCGCACTCTCTGCTAGAACGGGTGGATGTGATTCTGGAGTTGCTGCAAAGGGCAACATACTACAGTATTATGGCTCCTTTGAGTGCTGCTTTGCGTCAGGCGGTGCTACAGGTGAAGGATGCAGACCTGGATAACAGCGAAACGCCGGAGGTAGCTTCTCTAAGGGCGATCGCGTCTCTAGCAGCGAGGACGCACCAGCAGTTCCCTCAGCTAGCTGAGGCTATATCTCGGGGTGAGTTTGATATGTTGGCTCAAACTGAAGGACGTCAAGTTTTGGCGGAGTTTGACGAGCTGATTGAGCGCTATGGGTATCTCAGTGAGGTTGGAACTGATATTGCAGTACCCACTTGGAGAGAAGACCCTCAGCCTGTACGGGAGTTGTTTGTGCAGTTTTTGGCTATGGCTGTGGCTGTGGGAGGGGTCGAACCGCCGAGGCGCAGAGGGCGCAGAGGAAAGAGAGGAAAGG
>CAXUIV010000399.1:0-5053 GCA_964250875.1 uncultured bacterium | reverse complement strand
GCAACGATGAATTCCAGCGAGAGACCCTCTCCCTCAACGCAGTCGAATTTTTCCAGCAACAGCGGCTGAGAGAGCGTGCGTGGCTGGAGCGTGGCAGTAAAGCCAATAGACCGGGTGTTGCCCATCTCGTGCAGCAGCGTTTTGGCATTAAACACCATCTTGCCGTCACCCGGTAGGAGCAACTCCATTTGCTGCATTTCCATAGCCACGATTGTGCCATCCACGTTCAACTCCAGGTTCTGCATGTTGTCGCGGACGTACTCTGAGTTGAGAGCGCGGTTGATATCTGCTTCTGTTAGTACAACACGAGCAGTAGCATCCATTGGCTGATCCAGCTTGATTTGACCAAAAAGAGCGCTGAGGGGATTGATGGAGATGCTATCCGTTTGCAGCTGGATCTCCTGCACACGGATGTCCTTCTGCATTACCAGACCTTGACCTGCAACCGCAATCGAATCCGCCTGTCCCTGAACCAGCTTCAGTGGATCGGTCCGAACATCTATATCTATGTTCTCTACTTCATCCAATTGGCTCGATAGCGTCATCTCGGCTGCTTGCGAAAGCATCTGCTCGTCCAGCCGTGGTTCATCTGGCATAACATGTCCTTCTAGTGTCTTATTACTCGTTAATCTAGCTGCTTGCAGGTCAGTGTATCTCTACACACAGATGGACTCTAACTGGTAACAATCATGCCCACGCCACCAGAGGGGACAATTGTGATGCCACGGCGTATTGGTCGCACAGGGCGTTTGTCAGCCAGCGTTAGGTTTAACCGAGATAGAATCGTTGCTATCACCAGTTTCATTTCAAACATCGAAAAGGCCATTCCAATACAGCCGCGAGAACCGCCACCAAAGGCCAAGTACTCATAGGGTGAGAATTTTGTTGCAAGAAAGCGTTCTGGTTGGAACTGGTACGGTTCGGGATAGACTTCAGAGCGTCGGTGAGCCAAATAAATGCAGGGAACTAAGACTGTACCCGCATCAAACTCGTAGATCCCTAACTGCAACGATTCTTTCACCATTCGAGGTGTGCAGATCAAAGCGATCGGGTAGAGGCGCAGTGTTTCCTGACAGACAGCAGTGAGGTAGGGTAGTCGAGTCATTGCTTCTGGATCTGAGGCATCGCTGACGCTGTGCAATTCCTGCATCAATTTGTCAAGTACCTGGGGGTGGGCATAAATTAGATAAAACGCCCAAGCCAAAGCAGCTGCTGTTGTCTCATAACCCAGCAGCAGCAGTGAGACTAACTGGTCGCGCAACTCAGCATCTGTCATCTGCTGTCCATTGTCGTCGCGTGCTGCCATCAGCATTGTCAGGATATCTGTGCGTTGCTGTGGAGACTTTGCCTGTGACGCTTCTACACGTCGTTGCGCAATCTCGGCATAGATGAGTTCGTCAATTTGCTGTCGGCGGCGCAGAAAATGCCCCCACGGACTCCATGCGCCCAAGTCCTGTTGCAGAGGTGGGAAGAAAAATAGGCTGGAGTAAAAGGGAGTGGTAATGTCCTCCAACAGTGAACTCAACAGTGCCTTCAACTCTTGGTAACGCGGTCCTAGATCTAGACCAAATACCACCCGTAAGATGATTTGCAGGGTGATTTCTGGCATCAACTGCTGCATTGAGAGCAATTTACCCGGCAGCAGATCCTCTGTTGCCTCCTCGGCGATTTGGCAAATGACTTGACCGTATGCCTTCATGCGATCGCCGTGAAAGGGAGGCATCAACAACTGTCGCTGCCGCTGGTGGCTCCGTCCTTCCTGTAAGATTAAAGACTTCTCCCCCATCAGCGGTTGAAAGACATGAGTTGCCTTTTTAAAGTCAAACTGGGTTGAAGGCACGGCAAAAATATCTTGAATGGCCTGGGGATGGCTGAAAAATACGACTGGCGGAGAATTCAGGCCAAGTACCTGCGTGGTGAAGCAGTCGCCATAGCGGCTGGCACAACTGTCTAGAAATTTTGTCGGCTGGGCAATGAGTTGTAGCGTCTGCAACAAAGACGGTATCCGAGGTCCATTAGGTGATTTCATTTATACAGCTAAGCTCGTTTTTGATTGAGATAAAATTTCCAAATGAATTCTATCGCTTGAATCCCATCCAATGCTTACACCCCATGCCTTATTTGCGCCTCTGCGCCTAACGCTTCGCTTCGCCTAACGCCTTCGGCTTCGCTTCGCTGACGGCTAATGCGAGAGCAAAAAAATCATGTATACAATAAGTATTTTATTAATTGAAGGTCTCTTAATTTCAACTCAAAGTTTGGAAAACACCTGACAAATAAGAGTGGAAGTGAGTTGGTTCCGCGTTGCAAGCTAATGGTATGAAAAGCTCTCGCAAAGACGCAGAGACGCAAAGGCATAAGGAATAATTTATACTTCGATTAGGTAGCCTCATAAATTTTATGACGGTGAAAGCATGAAATAATTATTGGATTACTTTTAAAGTACAGTTACTCCATTTAAGAAGGAACCTCAGTATGGCTGTATCCACCCAAGAGGCAAGGCTAGCAACTCCGGATTTTTGCCAAGGAATTCAGTATTTTGGCTCGGCGTTACCTGGATTTGAGCAGTATGGGAAAGAACCAGCGATCGCGACAGGGCAAGTTGCAATCAAAGACGCAACTGATGCATCTGCTGTATTCCAAACATTGCTGGTAGCAGATGCTCTGCGCTATCTGACTCTACAGGTGACTGCTAGTAAGGCATCTGGACATCCAGGCGGGTTTGCCAGTCAGGTAGAGGCTTATGCTTCTCTCGTCATGCTGGGGCATAAAAACATTATTACAGAAGTTGGACACCATGCGCCTGGGTTCTATAGCGCCATGTTCCTTGATCGCTCTTTGGAGGACATGGGAATCAAGACGGTGCAGCAACTGCGCGATCGCTACCGAGAAAATCATGGACTTCTGGGTCACTTGTCTGGCTACATTCCCGGCATTCTTGCTCCTGCTGGCCCTCTAGGACAAGGGCAACATTTTGCGATGGCAGCAGCCCGACTGCATAAGGACAAGCTGTTTCCCTTTACCGTAGGTGACGGTGGCTTGGGCGAACCATACGTGATGAGTGCGATGGC
This sequence comes from uncultured bacterium, assembly GCA_964250875.1. Classification (GTDB taxonomy): domain Bacteria; phylum Cyanobacteriota; class Cyanobacteriia; order Cyanobacteriales; family Chroococcidiopsidaceae; genus CAXUIV01. Next base: position 1,982 of record CAXUIV010000399.1, on the reverse strand, counting down.
TCACTTTCACACCGCTTATCCCGCAGTGACGAACTTCCTGCCGGTGTTGGTCTGGAACGGCTTCAGCCAAGAACATCACAGTATGGTATCTACCAAGTCGAATGAAGAGATGATTGCCTACTGGCGCGGCAATGGGTTTAAAGATGTTGTGCTGGTAGATGCTAAAGACTTTGACGATCAGGACCAACCCGGCGCTTATGTAGACAGCACGGCTTTCTCCTTTGAGCAACGGCTGAAATTTACGAAAGAAGTGTTGATGGCAGCTGATTGCGCCGCCCAGTCTGCTCTCATGGGTAGGCTTACGGTATTAATTATTAAACAGTTGAAAGGAGCTGGGGTCCACGCACGGGGAGCCAAATCTCACAACCTCTATGCTAAGGACACGCTGGACAACCCAAATATTGTCAACGCTCTTAAAGGTCGTGCCTTATCCCCAGAAGCTTGGGAATTAGTCCGGACTAACTGCGAACGCGCTGGCGGTGGCTCAGCTAGTCGCACTGTGGTGACGGAGTCGGTACTGTCGTTACCAGAACTAAAAGAATTGCCTCTGGAGGAATTTCCTGTAGGGGGACCGCAGGTTTCGACCACAGCGATGGGGCGAATAGTGGCAAAAGTGGGAGAATGCGATCGCGCCTTTATTGTCGCCAATGCAGACGGTAACGAGGCATCTGGAATTGCGAACATTAACCAAGCCCTCAAAATCATTCATCCCACAGATGACCCCCTGTATAATCAAAATCCAGATGGGCAAGTTTATGAGCCGCTGAGTGAAGATGCCTGTGCTGGCTTGGCAGTTGGTTCAGCTTTGATGGGCAGCCGTACCCTTTGGTGTTCCTACGAATCCTTCGCCATCAACGGTTTACCGATTATGCAAACGGTGACGCAAGCAATGGCAGAACTGCGCCGCCCCACCCCATCCGTCGTTACTCTGTTTACTGCTGGGGCATTAGAGCAAGGGCGCAATGGTTGGACTCACCAACGGCCTGAAATTGAAGCTTATCTTGCTGCCATGATGCGAAATGGTAACGTGTTTCCGCTGTTTCCCCCCGATGCCAATAGCATCCAAGCGTGTTACGAGTGGGCGCTGACCACAAAAAACAAGGGAATTGTGATTACCTCTAGCAAATCACCATTGCCAATTCGGACGACATTTGAGCAGACGCGCCAAGCGATAGAGCAGGGGGCGATCGCAGTGCATAACGCACCCGGTAGCAAGACAGTAGTGTTTGCTGTCGTCGGAGATATGGTGCTGCTACCAGTGATCGAGGCTGCCACTTATCTAGAAGCCCAAGAAATTGGTGTGCGAATCTTGTCTGTAGTCAATCCTCGCCGTTTGTACCGTCCTACCGATGTGGCTTGGGATAGTTGCTCTGAACCTGACGGCGAGTTTCTAGACGATGCTGGATTTGAGGCGCTGTTTGGTGGCGATGCCTTGATTGGGGTGACGGCTGGGGCGAGTGGAATGCTAGAACCGATTATGCTGCGCAGTACGGCGAAGCGGGATACCTTTGCCTGGAAGCGGGGTGAGACGACAGCTAGCCCTGCTGAATTGATGGCGCTGAATGGGTTGACTGCTGAGGCTCTGACTAAACGCGCTATGGAGTTGGTTGGCTAAGCTGGATGTGCGGTGCTTTCTGTGCGAGTTTTTAAAAACTTAGTTCTATTCTTCCAACCTCCCTCTCCCTTAGGCAGAGGGAGAAGCAATAAAAGCAAACACACTAACACGGCAATACGGGAAACCATACGTCTGATGCAGCAGATTGACGAAGTGATTCCTGGATTCCCAATCGAATAACCAGAACAGAGAAAATTCGTCCAATGCCTATCATTATTCAACCCGACTAATCCTATACCTTTGCCGATTACTTCAAACTCTCGGATGTTCTTCTGCATCATTGTGTCTATTAGAGGAGTTAGGAGGGCATGATTGTTAATGAGCGATCGCACTCCTTAATTCTGCCAAACGCGATCGCATCTCCTCG
>CAXUIV010000398.1:0-5091 GCA_964250875.1 uncultured bacterium | reverse complement strand
AGCCAGCAGCAGCAAATTTTGGCACCCAAACGACATCCATGTACACCAGGTCATAAGGTGAGTCTCCCAGCAAAAAGGCAGAGGTGTAGAGGTCTTCTACCTGATTGGTGGCAAATGGTCCTTCTACTAAGTTGAGGCGAATGTCTGGGTTTTTAGCTTCAAATTCTTGGATGAGCGATCGCCACTGTCTACCTTCCAGGGCTTGCAGCAAAAGTGTAATTGTAACTGGTTGCTTGGTGAGTGCTGGTAGGCTGAAAAGTAACGTGATCAAGAGAAAACTCAAGAGAAAAGCAACCAGCAGCGCCAAGCGACGGCGTCCCAGTTGATGCCAGAAGCTATGCCATTTGCTTAGACGGCTGTGTTTGTCCATAAATCAACACGTTCAGTTAAGGTGATTGGTAGGACTTTCCAGCGTGTAGAGACGTTGCATGCAACGTCTCTACAAAGGTAATTAGCATGGTGTTGCAGGTTTCAATAAAAAAGAGGTCAAAACGACCTCCTCTCGACTTCTAACAGTAAATTTAGCAGCGGAGACTATGCGGAAACTATGCCAGACCTGTGTTCATGCCAGGTTTGCCAGTAGCCAGTTCCACCTTGACTATTTTGCCACCCATTTTCATGATCCGCTGCTGCTCCCGGAACCAGTTGTCATAGGGAACTAGCTTGGTGAAGTAGGTGTTTTGGAGTTCTCGCTGTGTCCGAATCCGAGTTTGGCTAGGAACACAAGCAGTGATTTTGAACATGCGCATTGGTTGAGATCTCCTGTACTAAATTAGGAAAATTTTTGATTTCAATCGTTTTGATTGCAATTTTAATTGGCCAATCTCTAATTATTGAGCGAAGGCTGGGAGTCAAGCGTCAATGCTAGACCACCAATACTCATTGACCACACATCCAGTCAAAGAGCAAAAAGTGTTCTAACCCTAACGACTGACTCCCAGACCTTGATAAGAGCCTATAGAGAGCTACCGAACTTCAGTCCTTTACCCCCTAAAAGCACTCTAAAAGCACTTAGCTTAAGCCAGAGCAGATGTAGTCGAGGTAAACACCCATTTCCTTACCAGCGTCAGGACCGACTAGGCTGGCAGTCACTTCCTTCATTGCTTGGATGGATTGTACGGTAGCACCGATGGGAACACCTAGGGAATTGTAGGTTTCCTTCAGGCCGTTGAGTACGCGCTCATCCAGAATGGAGGGGTCACCAGCTAGCATGGCGTAGGTGGAATAACGCAGGTAATAGTCCAAATCGCGAATGCAGGCAGCATAGCGGCGGGTGGTGTACATGTTGCCACCGGGACGGGTGATATCAGAGTACAGCAGCGATTTGGCTACTGCTTCTTTGACGATCGCAGCAGCGTTGGAGCTAATTGTAGTAGCAGCCCGCACACGCAGTTCTCCAGTGGAGAAGTAGCCTTTCAGCTTCTGTAGAGCGGAGGTGTCCAGGTACTTGCCTTGGACGTCAGATGAGTTAATTACAGAGGTAATTGCGTCTTGCATGATCTTGATTCCTTATTTAAAACCAACCGGCAATTTTTTGTTCAGAAGTGAGTCGCGCCTTAAGCAGTAGAGACGCACTCTACTGCATAGCACCAACTAGGTAGTCGAAGTAAGAGCCTGCTTCTGCGGCATCTTCTCCAGACATCATGGAGACGGCAACATTCTTCATTGCCCGGACGCTCTCTGCCACAGCTTCAACTGGTGTGCCGAGAGACTTGTACATTTCGCGGACACCTACAACCCCAATCTCTTCGATTGGTGTAATATCGCCAGCGACAACACCGTAGGTAACCAAGCGGAGGTAGTAGTCCATATCCCGCAGGCAAGTTGCTGTCATTTCCTCACCGTAGGCGTTGCCACCAGGAGAGACGATGTCAGGACGCTTTTGGAACAGCTGGTCTCCGGCTTGCTTCACAATGCGCTCCCGGTTTTCTGTCAGAGCTTGAACGATACGCAGGCGACGTTCGCCAGTTGTAACAAAGCTCTTGATCCGATCCAGCTCACCAGGGCTGAGATAGCGGGCTTCAGCATCCGCATTCACGATCGCCTTCGTGACAATACTCATTAACTATTCCTCCAAGAATAATGAAACCAGATCTACTAAACTGGCGTGACACCACTAGGTTCCTGAGTCTATCCCTCTATTCGGGTAACGTAACAGTTTAGTCAACGCTTAAGCTGTTACAGACAGAAGGCGCTTGAGTAATAAGCAGTACACAAGCACCCCAGACTCAATTACCTTCCGCAAATATCTTCCGGCATTTTGCTCATCTTCTGGATCAGCTCTTAATACTTCTTAACAACATTCCTCATGTTTGATGAAAAAAGTAGGTGGGAAACCCATGTTGCGAGGTGTTACGGGCATGGGGCATTGGGCAAGAAAGAAATTCGACGTTGCTGAATTGAAAGATGAGTGCCAAAATTTGCCCTCACCCGAGCCGCTCTCCCCAGGGAGAGGGAACAAAAGTTCTGGCTCCCTTCTCCCTAGGGAGAAGGGTTGGGGATGAGGGCACATCATCCTCCACTTCAGCAACGCCAGAAATTCTTCACCACCTGCCCTTCACCCTTCGCCCTTTCCCTATCGCCCTGTTGCACCGCCTGTAATAGAAGACGGAGACAGGTCAGACCAAGCCTGCTTCACCAAGTCAGCTGCTGCTTTTACACTGCCGAGGTAGTTACCTGCTGGTAGCGAGGGGTAGCGTGGGTATGGCACAACGTCTTCTCCAAAGTATTGAGCATACTCTGGACTATCAACGATGGCATCCACAGCTGCCTTGAGACCACTATCAGCCAGCAATTTGTTGTACTGCCGAATCTCTGCCTGAGTTGCTGGAGCGCGACCCAACAGATGCCGGAACAGGAACTCAATCACCTTGGTATTGGGATAAGGCGTGTAGAAGCGCCGACGGTAGTTATCAGAACTGGCAAGAGAGCGAACAAACTCCCGCACCGGAATTTCACCGTTCTTCAGTTTGCTTTCTAAGTAAGAAATCCGCCATTCCTGCGGTACCTGCCCACTGAACAGATCCAATACCTGACAGTAAAGGGCATTAATGGCTAGAGCTGTCTCACTGGAATTGATTCCTTGAGTGACACGGTAAATTCGCGCTGGTTTACGGCGAGCTGTACCAACGCCAATCTCAACCGACTGACCGCGTCCGTCGTTGAAGGAACGGCCTAGCTCAATAAACAGTGGCTTGCTCCGGTCAACTTGACGCGCTTTCGCTGCGATGTCGGCGATCGCTTTCGCCGTCATTGGCATCTTGTCGGTTGCCATCCGTGCCTGCACTGGCTCAAAGCTGGGCACTACCAAGTCATCATTCTGCTTGGTTAGCTGGTTATACAGCTTCTCGGTATTGGGGAAGTTGGCTGCTGGCAGAGTGGGGAAGCGGCGGTAAGGCACTGTATCTTCTCCAAACACCTGATTGTACTCGGGACTATTGACCATAGCACCGATAAAGCCACGGATACCTTGAGCAGCGAGTATCTGGTTGTACTTGCGAATTTCTGCTTGGTCTTTAGGGGCACGACCAAGGAAGTGTTTCGTTCCCTGCTCGATTACCTTCGTATTTGGATAGGGGGTATAGAACTCTTTGATGTAAAGGTTCGACACGCCCAGACCCTCAACAAACTCTTTAACGGTAATCTCACCGTTTCCGAGTCTGCTTTCCAAAACCGAGAATTCGTTCTTGGAGATATAAGGCTCGACATCGCGCTCAAAGACCTGTCTCAAGGCGGCACGGATAACGGTTTGGACCGCTACCTTGTCGTTGGTACCCGCTACTAGCTTGAAGGTTTTGGTTTGTTCGCGTTGCTTATTGACGCCTTGGTTAATGCGGGACTGAATGTCTGGTTCCGACCGCTCTCCCACGGCACCTAGTTCAACAAAGCGTTCGGTCTCTTGCCGATCAACTCTGGTGCCCGTATCCTCAGCAATACTGCCAGTCCGCAGTGACCTGAGCGCTACACCTCCCGGAGTTAAATACCGCTCATAAGGAACTGTATCTTCCCCAAAAGCTTCACTGTACTCTGGGCTATCGAGCAGGGCATCAATCAGCGCGTAGAAGCCCTTCTTCGCACAGATATCAAAGTACCGATTGGCTTCCTGCCGCCCATAGGTTGGACGACCCAGCAAACGCCGATGGATATACTCAATCGCTTTGGTAACGTACAGGGATGTCCAGTACAGCTTGCGGAATAAATCCGACTTAGCCAGGGCGCGGATAAACTCCCGCACGGGAATTTCGCCGTTTTCCAGCTTGATTTCCTCTACCTTCAGCCGCTGGCCTTCGTAGACATCCCGACCAAACACCTGCAAGTAGGCTGCCTTGATGACTGCTTGAGTCGAACTCTCGGAGAACTTGACGCTAACGCCCTTGTTGGAGACGCTACGACGTCCGCTCTGCATACTGAAGCCAGGGAGCTGATCCAGTCGGAACACTTTGGGACCCAAGGAACCGGGAAACTCACCCCGCGCTCTCGGATTGCTGTTTTGGTTCTTGACTGCTGGACCTTGGTGGATCAGGATGCGCTTGGTATCCTTACCAAAAGGAGCCGGTCGCGTACTGGGGTTGCGAGTTTCTTTCGGAAAGATTGCGCCAAACTGAATCTCCAACGGATCGTTACCAGATCCGTAGGGGTGCTGGTCAGGCAGCGGCTGTTCGTAGTCAGCAAACAGCGTGATGAACTGCGGCACTTTGCGGAAGGGCGCACTGTAGTTCAGCAGGTCTTGCTGCGCTCCCCAGTTGCGGCATTCTTGAGCTTCTTGCCCCAAACCTCTCAGATAAGGTACTGTCTCTTCGCCAAAGTAGTCCGAGTACTCTTGGGAATCAACCAGAGCATCAACCAACGCTGGCAAACCGCCGTTGGAGATAATCGAGAAGTACTTTTGAACTTCCTCGCGGCTGGAAGGACCCCGACCGAGGAAGTGACGAAAGGCCAGCTCAATCACGCGGCTGTTAATAAACGGCTCGTAAAACTGTTTCCGGTACAGGGGAGACTTACCAAGACGTCGGACAAACTCTTTGGTGGAGATGTCACCGTTCTTGACTTGAGATTCCAAGTACGATATCGACTGGCTGTAAGCACGGGTAA
>CAXUIV010000397.1:0-5109 GCA_964250875.1 uncultured bacterium | reverse complement strand
TTTGTTAACCATGCACTCCCATCCATCGGTGCGCCTTCATAATTTTCATGCCAATCATCTAAGCACCACTCCCACACATTTCCATGCATGTCGCATAAGCCAAAGGCGTTAGCAACTTTAAAATGGTCTACTGAGGTTATAGTACCGCTACATCGGTTATACACCAGCCAGAGAGAGCAATCCGCAAGTCATTTCCAAATTTTTCCAAAAGGCATTCAAGAAGAATACTAGCTCGGTATTCATGGCTACTAAGAAAAGGACTTTCGGAAGAAGTCGAATATGCTGCACGGGTAAAAATACTTAAACGAGCGGCTGCTCACTTCAATGAAAGCGGTGATTGTACTGGCGATTATTCTAGGACCTGAGGACTAATATCAACGCAGATTTCAAGTTATGCTCCTTTCCCGCCAGCGATATACGCTGGCGGTCCCTCACCAGCCAGTTGTGTGCGTCGCCTCTCATGTCTTCAATTTCTATTGTTGAGAATTCATCCAACTTCTCTGGCAACATCCGGTCTCGTCTCAAAGAGAGAACGCTGCTGTTTCGCTATCTAGCAGAAATCAATCTGATTTTTGGTGCTTGGTATCTGCAATGGCGCATTACCCACTCCATCAACTTTGATGCTCTGTGGCTTTCTATCCCCTTGCTATTGGCAGAAATTTACAGCTATTTGGGCGGCGTCATGTTCGTCATTGGGCTGTGGCGACCTCTGGTGCGGCAAGTTAAGTCCTTGAACCAACTCGTGCCATCCCTGCCTGTCTCTGATTGGCCGACCGTTGATGTATTCATCACGTGTTACAACGAGCCAGTGGAGATTGTGGAGCAAACCGCTAGAGCAGCTTTGGCAATTGACTATCCTCCAACTAAGCTACGGGTTTATGTGCTGGATGATGGCGACTCACCTGTCATCCGCACCATGACGGAGAAGCTGTGCATCCAGGATTTGCAGTCGCAGCTGCTACAGCAAGAGGCAGAGCGAATTGATGCAGAGCGATCGCAGTTGGTAGAACGCCTAGAGCAACTGAAAAGGCTTACACCTGAACTTGATGCAGCTGAACAATGGCTGCAATCCTCATCCCCTGTTGGTCCTCCTGCTGCGGCGACGCACCTGAGACAGTTGCTTGTTTGGTTACACCCAACCCAAAGTGTTGGCGATCGCCTAACTATAGAGCGTCAAATGCTTGAAGAAGCTATTGCTCAGAAAGAACTGCAATTAAGAGAACTCGCTAGATTCGGCTACATTGCCCGTCCCAAACCCCAGGGTAAACCTCATCATGCTAAAGCGGGCAACATTAATTATGCGCTGTTTTCTGGTGAAACAGCAGGGGATTTCATTCTTACCCTAGACGCCGATCATATTCCTAAACCACAGTTCCTCAAGCGGGTTTTGCCGTATTTTTATACCTACAATCTCTTTGCAGGACGATACGAGCAAAATCGAATTGCTTTTGTCCAGACACCTCAAGATTTTTATAACATTCCTCCCGGTGATCCTTTTGGCCAGCAGGCGCATTTGTTTTACGGACCGCTGCAACAAGGCAAGGATGGGATGAATTCTGCTTTCTATACAGGGACGAATGCGCTCTTGAGACGTGAGGCACTGGTTAACGTTGGACTCCAATATTTTTCAGAAGAACTCTCCAAGGATGAAAAGCTACTAGATGAGTTTGAGTTGGTTGGCGGTGTATCCAGCAACAGTATTACGGAAGATATGAACACAGCTATGCGTCTACATGCAGCTGGATGGAAATCGCTTTACCACAATGAACTTTTAGCAGAAGGTTTAGCGCCTGATGACCTCAGCTCGACTCTAAAACAACGACTACGCTGGGCACAGGGTACTATTCAGGTGCTACTCCGGGAAAATCCTCTAACTAAGCCAGGGCTATCGTTTTGGCAACGGCTGCAATATTTTCAGACTATGTACAGCTACTTCTCTGGTTTTGCCACCGTTGTTTTTATTGCTTGTCCCATCGTCTATTTCTTCACGGGAATTGTTCCAGTCGTAGCTTATGGCTATGATTTTGCTCTGCACTTCTTTCCTGCGTTTGCGATTAACCGTCTGACTTTCCTCGCTGCCACTTGGGGAATTTCAGCCAGAGAAGTTTGGCGTTCTGAGCAATATGCGATCGCCTTGTTTCCTTTGCTCATTCAAGCTGTCTGGAGTGTATTTACAGGACGCCAAATTAAATTTCAGGTGACGCCTAAACAGCGGCAGTCGGGAACGTACCTCCAGCTCATCTGGCCTCAACTGCTGATCTTCGGCCTCACAATTTTGGGGATGTTATGGAGCTTTTACCGCTTTCTCATCGGTGCTTTGGACCATCCTTTGGTTTATCTGCTCAATGGAGCTTGGTCAGTCTATAATCTAGCGCTGTTATGGGCTGTGATTCGAGCATCTGTTTGGCAACCGCCAAAGGTCTTCTGTAAGCAAGCCAAAGCAAAACTGTAGAAATTTAAAAATCAAGGGAAACTGAATCAGTAAGGAGAAGCGTATGAATCCTATCGTCAAAGTTATTCAACCAACAGGTGTTCTAGACGGGATAAAAGGTAATGAACTGCGGCGGGAAGTCGGTGATATTTTAGGAACGGGAGCGGATGTTGTGTTAATTGATTTCCAAAATATAACCTTTATGAATAGCACTGGTTTAGGTGCTGTAATATCGGCACTAAAGGCAGTCAAGGCAGCGGGCGGTAAACTTTTTATTTGCTCAGTTAGTGAGGAAGTAAAAATGCTGTTTGAGCTAACTAAAATGGACCGCATATTTGATACCTTTGCTAATCGAGACGAATTTAATCGTCAAGTTCTTTCAATAAAGTAGGAGCTTTGCCCGTACTTGTGGTGAAGGACTTGATTTGGGGCATAGGGAATAGAGCATAGGGCATAGGAAAATACCTTAACCGACAAGCATTTCATTTAAAATACAGGTTTCAATAGAAAACCGGGATGCGCCCAACTTATGCTTCGGACGAGATGCTTTCACCTAAGTCTCCTATGCCCCATGCCCCATTCCCCATTCCCTGAAACCAAGGTCTTCTACACAAATTCGGGAGAGACTGTTACCACAAGTACGGGAGAGGCTACGAAAAGCAAATTTGTAATAGAGATAAATCATCATCAAAAGCATCACTTGTGCTTAGATTCCGGATACTCTGTATGACTTCGTCCAAGCTACTGGGATGACCGCGATACGCTGCTAGTAGATCAATAAAGGCATCAAGACTCCAGATTTTGCCGTCTGGCTGCTGAATTTCGTAAACACCATCGCTGAAGAGGTGTAGTACGCTATCTGTCTCAATCACACAAGAGCTATCATCAAAATCAGTTTGAGGCAGGATACCGATCGGGATATTTGGGGTTGTCAACCGTTTGATATGGGGATCTGTAGCGGCTCCAGACAACAATATTGCTGGCGGGTGTCCGGCAGAGGCGTAGACGAGTTGGCGCTCAATCCGGTTGTAAACGCCGTACCAAATTGTGAGGTAGTCATCCCCAGTTTCACTGATTTGACAGACATTGTTTAGTGCCGCTAGAACAGCGCTCGGCTCATAAAAATTTGTGTTGGGAAGAGATTGCGATCGCATGAGATTGAGTATGGAAATTGACAGTAGAGCTGATCTAACTCCATGCCCTGCAACATCTAGGAGATAAATAGCTAGATTATCGTCATCAAGCCAGTAATAGTCAAAGCAATCGCCTCCTAGTTGGGTTGAGGGAATAAACCGCGCTTGTGTGGTAACGCTCCCTGATAGTGGGGCTGGTAGGAGCGACCGGACATAGTCAGCCGCCTCATCTAACTCTGCTTGCAACTTCTGGTTAAGTGCCTCCAGGCAAGACTTTTGTGTTTGTAGGTCCTGATTCATCTGGTGTAATCGTAGCCCTGCTCGCACCCGTGCCTTTAATTCATTAATGTCAATTGGCTTAGAGAGAAAGTCGTCAGCTCCAGCGTCAAGGCCCTCAACTCGATCCTCTACCTCTTTCCGAGCAGTTAGCAAAATGAAGAACGTTGTTGATAACTCCAGCTCGGATTTAATGCGACGACAAACCTCTATACCGTCCATTTCCTGCATCATCCAGTCGCAAATGATTAGAGCTGGATGATGACGTTGTGCTTGTATAATTCCTTCCTCACCACTACTGGCTAAAATGGCCTCATAACCCTGATTTTGAATCGTCCTTTTTAGGACCAAACGTAAGGTAGGGTCGTCATCAATGATTAAAATCTTGAACATGTCAATTGTTTAGTTATTTACAAAAAATTGATTGTTAAGAACTATATCAAACCTGTACCAATTGCGTTCGAGAAAAGACTACAATTATTCTAATTGTCACTTGATATAGCAGTTTACAACGATAACATCATAAAATCTAGATAATGAGTAAGTGATTAAGAAAATTCATCTTCAAGTCAATACAGATATCACTGTCTCAGAGAGAGTTTTGTCATGGTTTGAGCAATTAAATCAGCCTTCCATGACTGACAAGAGAACGTGGTGGCAGTGTCGGCTGCTGCTTCAAGAAGGATTCACAAACATTGTTGAACACGCTCACAAAAACCTACCTTTTGCAACACCGATTGATATCGATGCTGTACGATTCGAGCGGCATATAGAAATTCGTATCTGGTCTCATGGCTCACCTTTTGATTTAGAACAGAAATTGAGAAAAACTCCTGAATTTGAGAACAATGATGATGAACGAGGACGAGGCTTGAGAATTATAGCTGAAATTGCTGATGAGCTGAGTTATAGCAAGTTGGATAACGATCAGTACTGCCTATTCATTATGAAGCGTTATTAAGTAGGTCGGTGAGAGTAGACAGTCACTTGTTAAGATAGGGCACGTGTACATGACACTGGTAGACAGCTTTATTTCCTTCCACTTGCCTAGCTGATGTGCTTTTGGTTAGCATCTAAAAGCACATTCCAATGGTAATACCGTAGTAAAAGTGGTGCCCACTCCAACTTTACTGTCGAAGGTGATGTGGCCACCGTGTAAGTCTACAGACTTCTTAACGATGGTTAATCCCATTCCAGTTCCAGGTATATTTCCGACATTGCTGCCTCGTTCAAAAGGATGCCACACTCTCGCTTGATCCTCTGGCGGAA
>CAXUIV010000396.1:1157-5116 GCA_964250875.1 uncultured bacterium | reverse complement strand
TAGGAAAGGTAATTAAAGCCAAACGAGAGAGTTTATTCTCAGCACTATTCACAGTATTTAGCTTATTAATGGTGGCATCCAGCTTGATCTACTATGTTGAACATGATGCTCAGCCCGATCGCTTCCCCAACATTCCCGCCTCCATGTGGTGGGCAGTCATAACTTTAACCACGGTGGGCTATGGCGATGTGTACCCAGTCACTCCCTTAGGTAAAGTACTGGGTGGTTCCATTGCAGTTTTAGGCTTGGGCTTGGTTGCACTTCCCGCTGGCATCATTGCCTCTGGATTTACGGAAGAAGTGGAAAAAAAGCGGGCATCTATCATTTGCCCTCACTGCGGTATGGATCTAAGGCAATACAAGAAATCTCATGAAACTTAACTCTCTACTCCGACGACTCAAGAACTTAGATGTAGAACCTTGCCTAGCAATCTCTGCTAGCGTCGCAGGATTAGTTTTCTTTCTCCTGCCGTCTTCGGCGCGTCTGGAAACTCGTATCCTCGCCACCTGGAGTTCAGGAATTCTTTGTTTCTTATCGCTGCTGTTGCTCATTATGAGTGACGCTACTCCTGAGAAGACGCGCGATCGCGCTCAACGTCGTGAGGCTAAGCCCCAATTCGTCTTTACCCTGGTGGTTTTTACAGCCTTGGCTAGTATATTTGCCATTGGGTTCATGCTTGCTAGTGGTAAAGGGAAGCCCAGTCATGTGGCGCTTTCTATAGTTGCAATTCTTTGTTCTTGGCTGTTAACCCACACAACATTCGCCCTGCACTATGCTCGCTACTACTACGACAACGACGGTCCAGGGTTTGATCCGGAAAGAGGATATGTTGGAGGTCTAGAGTTTCCTACTGAAGAACCTCCAGATTACTTCGACTTTATGTATTTTGCCTTTACCATCAGCATGACATCTCAGACTTCTGATGTCTCGATCTTAGCTCGTCCTCTACGACGACTGGTTCTGGCCCACGAACTTGTATCTTTCTTCTTCTACAGCATAATTATCGGCTTTGTCGTCAACACCATTGATGCACTGATCTGACGGCGACCTATATGCTGGTTTAAGTCTCCAGAGAGATGCTTCTCTAGAGCCTGAAGACGAATATGTTTAAGAGTGTTCAGCGTGAAGAGATGTATCAAATTGTTCACGCCATTGCGGGGCGCTGTCGTATTCGTGTTTCTCAAATTTCAGGTGATCCAGAATACACGTATAAGCTTGATCGGTTACTCCAGTCTCTTGACTTTGTGACCAATGTTCGCATTAATGCTGCCGCTAGTTCTGTCATTGTTAACTATGACATAGGCAGGATTGCGAGTGCCGCCGCCCAGGATGCCATTTTTGCCTGTATAGAGCGAGCAAGTACCGCTGAAATTCCCCTAGAACTGAAAACTACAGAGAACACTACGGAAATCACAGCTTGGCACCACTTAGGTCTGCCTATCCTTACTCTGGGCGTTGTACTCGCTAGTCCTCTGGTTGAGCTGTCAATTCCATTCCTCCTAATTAACGGACTGATTCTAGCCGCAGCCCTGCCTATTTTTAATCGAGCGATCGCCGGTATCACCGAGGAGCATAAATACAAGGTCGATGTCCTTGACTCTTTGTGGATCACTCTACACCCCCTGCAAGGGCAGTTTTTGGCTCCGGCGCTGATGATCGGTTTAGCTGAGACAGGGGCAACCGTGCGTGAGATCACCGCTCAGACCGCACGTCAGACAATAGAACTGCTGGATGCGTCAGACCGCTATGCCTGGGTTGAACGAGACGGAGAAGGACGTCGGATTCGCTTTAATGAAGTGCAGCAAGGCGATCGCGTTTTTATCTATCCTGGCGACTTGATTCCAGTGGATGGAAGGGTATTAAAGGGTGCAGCAGTGATTGACGAGTACAATCTCACGAGTGACGCTACACCTGTGATCTGCTCTGAAGGTCAAGAGGTTTATGCCTCCACCATAGTGAGTAAAGGCGAAATCTGTGTCGTAGCAGAACGAACTGGTAAAGATACACGCGCAGCGCTGATTGCTCAGTTATTGAAGGGGATTAGTGGTACCGACACTCAAATCGGCAACTCCGTAGAAGAAGTTTCAGACAGCCTAGTGCTACCGACTCTCTTTGTCAGTGGCAGCATTTTCGCTCTGACTGGCAACATTCTGCCTGCGCTGGCACTGCTTCAGCTCGACTTTGGCACTGGCATTGGCATTGCTGTTCCGACTACAGTTCTCACTGCTTTAACCTACGCCGCTCGAAGCGGTGTCTACATTCGTTCTGGTCGGGCTTTAGAAGATTTGGCTCGCATTGACAAGATTATTTTTGGTCACGCAGATGCTTTGCGGCAGACGATCTCAAACAGTACAATTGAGGCTCTATCCGAGCGCGATATAGTAGCCTACCCACTTGCAGATGACCAGCAAGCCGTCCGTGACATACAGATGCTACAGCAAAATGGCAAGACAGTGGCATACGTGGGTCATAGAATGAGTGACAGTGAAGCTTTTGCCGTTGCTGATGTTTCTATTGCTTTGGCTGAGGAAAATGATATTGAACGGGAGACAGCGGACATCGTTATTCTAGGCAACGATATAGGGAAGCTGATTGATGCAGTCGATATTGCCAAAGGAGCAATGGAGATTGTGTATCAAAACATCGCGATTGTTGCTGCCCCTAATATCAGTGTCGCCATAGCAGGCGTCTTTCTAGGTTTACATCCAGTGGCGGCGGTGAGCATCAATTTCTGTGCAGCACTCATTGCTGAACTAAACGGTTTGCGTCCGCTCTTGGGTACGGGTGGGTCACAAATAATGTTGGGTGTCAAAGGATACAGAGAAGCTCCTCAGTTGACTGTTTAGCAAAAAGCAGGAGATAGCTTCTACTCCTTGCTGCGTATGGTAAGTGCTTTCCATTCTATAGAAGCTTGAAGCATGCAAAGTTCTTGAAAGCGGGGATTGGTGTTGCCAGTCCCCACTTCGCAGAATTATTTTAACTCCGCACCCCGAACTCCGAACTCCGAATCCACTTATTTCAGAGATACCTCATGAGGAGTTCTGACCTCAGCATTGGCTTTGGTAGTGTTTCGTTCAGCTACAGCCTCAGCGACCAAATCCTGAAACGTTTCACCTACTTCAGCAAAAAAGCTCTGTGTTTTATCAGCAAGCTCAAAGCCCCAAATCAAGCCAGTCTTAGCCAGGTCTCTCGTTGATTCTGATACAGATTCAGCCGCAGCGGAATCTTTCGCCAAAGAACCCACAGCACCGATCACAGGTACAAGAATCACTGCGCTAACGCCAATAACTAATGCAGTCACTGGCTCAAGTCCTAGTAATAAAGCTTCAAGTTCCATGTATCCTCAACCTCCAAAGAAGTAAATCAATGCCTGACTATTTACGTGACGGGTATTTGCTCAATGGTAACAGGAGCAAAAACTAAGGGATGTCTGCTAAACAGTAGCAGGAGCGAACAAGTCTTCAAACACGGTTTTGAAGCAGAAGAAAGCCGCAATCAGGAAGGGAGTCCCAGGTAACACGGGGATGATAATGCCCACAACGCCAGCTATTAAGCTCGCCGTTCCTACGACTATTAGTCCAACGTTCCTAGCTAGTTTCATGAAGTCCATATATTGTTCATCCAGTCACGCATTTTTAGTGGTCGATTGTAGAAGCCTGGTGTGTAAAGGCATGCTCTCATTGTATAGTTGCACAACAGAGTTGGTGTGCGATTCTAACACAGAGGTTGCCGCTGCCAGATCCACTCGGAACAATTGGAAGGTTATCCTATCTGTAGAGTTCTCTAAGCCTATCTATGACGACACACATTGCTAGTACGATTCCGGGGCGGACACGATTCAAAGTGCCTGCCCAACGCCGTAATCCTGAAGAGATGGCACGACTTGCCAGTGGTCTACAAGCACATCCTGATGTTCATGACGTCCAGTACAATGCTCAGACTGGCAGTATCCTTGTTCA
>CAXUIV010000396.1:0-1057 GCA_964250875.1 uncultured bacterium | reverse complement strand
GGGTGGCAGTTTGAGGTCGTCCCCTGGTACGTCTTAGCTTACTTCGCCTTCGATAGCTTCATCAAGCTAAATTTCTCCCCAAATGGAGACGTTCAGTCTGAACTCGTAACAACAAGTATTTAACGAAAAGTACGATGCTGTCGAGTGGGCAGTGCCCACCCGACATGCGAATGGCGATCGCCACTGACTCAAGCCAAACGGTCAATTGACACTCCTCGCGCCTTCGCGGTTCAAACTAAGGCTTGATCAAATACTGCATCGATTTGCGGTATTTAGCAATCAACCTTGCCCGTTCCAAAGGCGGATAAAGTATCATCACCGTCAGAGGTAAAACAGTCGCCAATACACCAAAAATCACAACTGGGTTCAAAAAACCTAACTGACACCCAATGCCGATGCCGATGCCCAAGGCCGTCGCCAAAATTGAAATCCCTACAGCAAGCAGCGCACTGAATCCTCTTTGTAAACTCCTCTCAGCTACACTTTCCGCCTTAAATCCAGCCATAAAGATCACGACATCAACAACTGCAACACCCGCAGCTACATTCATCGTCCGAAAACCTGCACCAAACCTAGCGACAAACAGCGCCATCAAACCAGCAATCAACACAGCGACAGTCGTATCCACCATCCGCAACTTAGATTTGAACCGCGACATCACCCTAGCGCTTAACGCACCCATCGTCTTAGCTACAAAAGCAGTTGCCGCACCAACCACAGCTGCAAACACTGTAACCATCGCCGCAATCAACACACTTATGGTGCCAAATTTAGCCACCAAGTCAGACCAAGCAGCAGCTTCAACCCAAGTCCCAACTGCCGCCAGTATGACCAGTAAAGTTAAAGAGAGATAAGGCAGCTGCTTGTTTTTAACTGGAATCGGTGCCGTTTGAACTTTAAGCGTCAAAGCATGGGTTGCTGGCAGAGAATTGGTGTGTAGCAACACCTGTCTGCTGTAAGTTGTGCCTGCCAGTAGGCGACTCGTGTTAACTGTAATTTTGCAGTTGAAGTGGTTATCCTCAAACTGCGTTGACTGAAAAGAAATCCAGCTATGGGC
>CAXUIV010000395.1:0-5131 GCA_964250875.1 uncultured bacterium | reverse complement strand
CGAAAATCAGTACCTTATTGCGATTCTCAACCCGAACCGTATGAATTCCTTCATTGGCAGTTTGGGTGTTAAACAGTAAAACAAACACGCGCACGGGTGCGATCATTTTCACCTCTCATCTTTTCCCATAGTTTTCCCATAGTACGGTTCCAAGTTCCTCGTGCAAACAACTATTAATAACGACTCTACACCCAGGCTGTTGCCGTATTCTAAAATGAACCCACTTCCCCCACTTTCCACCTAGCACCTCTGTGTGGGCACAGCAGCACTCCCCACTTCAAACTCCGGGCGCCCCACAGGGTCGCCCCGAATCAGCCCCCACCACCCAGCACTTAGCATCCCCTCTCAGCACTTCCCAGATGACCAACCCCAACCCAGATAACCAACCCAGAACTCCTGCTAATCGGCGGCGACGTTTCGCAATCGGTTCCATTGGGATTGCCTTGGGCGTCTCACTACTGGTTGCCTTTGCCGGAGGTACATGGTGGCTGTGGATTTTTGTTCACCAGGGTTTAGCTCCACTGGTGCAAAAAAATCTCATTCAGACACTCAAGCGACCAGTGCAACTGGGGCGAGTCGAAGGTTTTTCCCTCACTAGCGTGCAGTTTGGCCCGACATCCATACCGGCTACCTCTACCGATCCAGATCGCGCCTCAGTCAAGGCTGTGGAAGCTACGTTTAATCCCTTGCAGGTCATCTTTACCCGCACATTGCATCTGGATATCAAGTTAATCCAACCAGATGTTTACGCCGAACAGGATGAACAGGGTCGCTGGATTCGAACAGCCGTTTCGACTGAGGAAAAGCCTGGACCAATTAACACCGCCTTGGATACGGTGCGGTTGAGTAACGCCAATGTCGTGCTGGTGGCATACCCAAAACCTAATCACTCTCGCGTGCCATTTGCCGTCAAACAGGTTGACGGTATTGCTCACTTGCTGGATCTAAAGCAGCAGTTCGTTAGTTATGAGCTGAATGGTCAAGCTGTCAATGGCGGCAGCTTTGAGGTTCAGGGAGAGTCACACTTTAAAGCCAACGAACACAACTTGCACCTGCTGGGGCAGGATTTGCTGGGTGCTGATATCACTCACCTGATCAAAGTTCCCTTTGACATTCAAGCTGGTCGGGTCGATGGTGACTTGGGAGTCCAGCTCAGTCCCAAGTTACAAATCCCACTGCTAGCGGGAACGGCTAACTTGAGAGCGGTGACGGCTCAGATTGAAAGACTGCCGCAACCGTTTAGCAATGCCGTGGGTAGCCTCCGCTTCCAGGGAAATCAAGTACAGCTAAGTGACGTCTCAGCTAGCTTTGGCAAGATTCCGCTGGTGGCCAAGGGGTCATTGAATCTCGCTGCCGATTACAATCTCACCGCACGGGTAAATGGGGTGACAGTCGATAACGCTCGCGAGACTCTTAAAATTGCGTCGCCGCCGGTTAAGGTGACTGGCGTGTTCAGAGCTGACTTGCGAGTCACTGGGCCGATTCTGAATCCCATCCTGTCAGGTGCGGCTGCTAATATTAAACCAGTCCGCGTTGACCGTGTTGAATTCAGTACGGTCCGCTCCAAATTTGAGTTTCCGACTGCTACGGCGGCAATCACTTTAAAAGATATTCAGGCAACGCCAGCATCTGGAGGACTAATTACCGGCAGCGGTAAAATTCAACTGGCGCAGACTCCACCCAATGCGCCTCCAGCCCAGACGCTAGCTCCGCCTGTGCTAGATTTTCATCTGGTGGCGCAAAATGTTCCAGCTGATGCGATCGCGCAGCTTTACGGTGTTTCACCTGACGTGAAAGTTGGTACCGTTTCCGCCACAACGCAGGTCTCTGGAGCGATCGGCGACATCCAGACAGATGTGAACTGGCAGGCTCCTCAAGCCGTCTACCCGGCTACTGGTAGATTCAGACTGATTCTGAATGGAACAGATGCGATCGCGTTCCGCGACGCTGTGATCAACGTGGCAGGCGGTACCGTCCAGGCTGCTGGGCAGTTTGCGAATGGCCGCATCCAGGGATCAGGGAATGCAGATGGAATTGAGTTGGCCCGTCTGGTACAGGTCCCGTCAGGAATTCAAGCACCACCAGTGAGTGGAACGTTCAACTTCTCGGGCAGTCAGTCCTCTAATGGTTTTGCCCTCCAAGGCAGTGGCCGGGCGGATATTGCTGGTGGTACGGTAACGGCCTCAAATATCCAGGCAGCTAACGGTCAGTTTCAGGCGGCAATCCAGGCAGATGACGTCCAGCTTGGACGCCTGGCCCAAGTTCCCCCAGCTTTGCAATCGCCGCTGAGTGGAAATGTCAATCTAACGGGCAGCACGGCCTCTTTTAAAACTGAAGAGCTGCGGGTGCGGGGGACGGGCCAGTTGAATGTCGCTGGTGGCACAGTGACAGCCTCGAACATCCAGGTGGCTAACGGGCAGTGGCAGGCGTTGGGTGATGTAGCTGGTATTAGAGTCGGACAGTTGTTGCCGCAACCTCAAGTGCAGGGAAATCTGACTGGTCAGTTTAATTTGTTAGGCAGTTTGACAGCGCTCAATCTAGCAAACGTTCGCGGTAATGCTCGCGGACGGCTGAATGTGGCTGATGGGACGGTGGCCGCTCTCGTCCAGTTGGGCAACGGTCAGTTCCAGACATCGGGAACCGCAACTGACATCCAGGTGGGTCAGGTTTTACCGCAGTTGCCCCAGCAATTCCAGGGACGTCTGGTGGCTGGTCAGTTCAACTTGTTGGGTAGTCTGACGGCCTTGAATATCGCTAATATTCGTGGCAATGCTCGTGGACAATTGAATGTGGCTGGAGGCACAGTTAATGCCACAAACGTTCAGTTAGGTAACGGTCAGTTCCAGGCGTTGGGAACGGCAACTGATATTCAGGTAGGCCGAGTTTTACCGCAGTTGCCGTCCCAGTTGCAGGGACGCCTAGTAGCCGGTCAGTTTAACTTATTGGGCAGTCTAACGGCGATTAAACCAGAAGCGATCCGGGGAGACGTCAGCGGCAGACTACAGGTGGCTGGTGGGCAGGTGACAGCCACCAACGTGCAGCTAAACGACGGTCGCTTCCGGGGAGCTTTTACAGCTGAAGGAGTACAGTTAGCACCTCTAGCTCAGCTACCAGCGCTGACGCAAGCCCGGTCACTTCAGGTACGCGGACGAGTGAATGGCGACTTCACGGCGGCGGGATCGCTAACAGCTTTCAACCCGGCTGATATCCAGGCATCAGGGCAGTTAAGCCTACTTAACTTTGGCACAGAAGGACTCAACTTTGATCCAGTCCTCAATGGAGATGTCAGTGTCTCTCCCGGACAAGGAGTGAATTTGCGGCTGGCAGGTGTGCAGGACCGGGTGGAGGTGGCGCTATCGCCCACCTACCGACCCGTTTCGTTTTTCATCCGGCATCAGGACGCGATCGCTACTGGGAGAACGCAGGGCAATCTGCTGCTGGTGCAGGCTGATAACTTTCCCGTCAGTCTCGTGAAAGCATTTGCACCGCCACAATTGCCGCCAGTGATCGCGGCTCAACCTGTCGCCGGCACAGTTTCGGCTAACTTGACGATTAACCCGAATACGTTCGCCACTGAGGGGAATGTTGCAGTTGCCAAATTAAAGTTAGGACCAGTTGAAAACGCTGCGTTTGACGCTCAGTTCCGCTATGCCAATGGTGTCGGCACCCTAGCTAATGGTGTGTTGACGCAAGTCATCGCCCGTTGCGCCAATGGCGACTTAAGAACGAGAAGTGGCTGTCCCAATGGCGACGGAACTCCAGTGACAACTCGCTACACGTTGGCTGGCACCTTTAGCCAAACGCCCCAGGGACCTCAAATCAAGGGCAGTGTCAAGATTGTGCAGGCCCAAGTCCAAAACCTCCTGACTATAGGATTACGGTTCTTCGATCTCGACAATCTCCAGCAAGGTTTGCAGCCGCCGAAGTACGGCAAGGCAGCGGATGTTACAACAGTGCCAGTCGGTCTATCTCAAGGCCCTTTATTGGAGCAACTACGTGACTTTACGGCCATTCAAGCACTGCTAGCCCAAGAGCGGTTACAGCGACGTGCTGCCTCGCCAATTCCAACCTTGAGGCGTTTAGATGGCAGCTTCGATGGTGAAATTTCCTTCGAGGCGACTCCGCAGACTGGACTTTCGGCAAACTTTGATCTGAGTGGTCGGGACTGGAAATGGGAAAACTACAAATCCAACCTGGTGCTAGCTCGGGGCAGCTTTGCCAACGGCATCCTGAACTTGCTGCCGCTGCGGGTTGAGTCTGGTAACTCCCTGCTAGCTTTTAACGGTCGAGTCGGCGGCTCTAAACAATCCGGTCAACTCGTGATCAGAGATTTTCCCCTGGAGTCGGTTCAGAATCTTGTAACTTTGCCGGTTGACGTCACGGGCCAACTAAACGCTAATGCGACTCTAGGAGGCAACATCAGTAATCTTCAGGCGACCGGGGACATCAACGTGGTGAAAGGAACCCTGAACCAGAAGCCAATAGAGTCAGCAACGGCAAGCTTCAGCTACAACAATTCTCGCTTGTTGTTTGGCAGTAATTTGACGCTCGCTACGGCCTCGCATCCAATTGATCTGAGCGGTAGTTTACCCTATAAATTGCCGACAGCCAAGGTGACGCCAAGCGATGAGATTAGCCTGAATGTGAACGTGCAGGATGAGGGGTTAGGATTGTTGAACCTGGTGACGGACCAGGTGGCATGGAAAAGCGGTCAAGGGCAAGTGCAGTTGAAGGTGAGAGGTACTTTAAAACGACCGCAGGCAACCGGAACGGCGACGATCAACAATGCTACGATCGGCGCGGCGCTGCTGCCAGAACCGCTGACGAACGTGAACGGCAATGCCACTTTTGGCTACGACCCTAATACAGATAAAAGTCTGATTCAGGTGAACACTATCCAGGGCAAATTCACTCGCGGTCAAGTGTCGGCGCGGGGGGTGCTGCCGCTGACAACGGGGCCGAATGGACAGGTAGACCCAACTCAGCAGTTGAGTGTGACTTTAGATAAGCTGGTGCTGAATTTGAAGGGGCTGTATCAGGGTGGAGTCAGTGGCAACGTAGCGATTACGGGTTCGGCACTTCAACCCAAAATTGGTGGTGAGGTGCAGCTCTCTCAAGGCCGTGTGTTGCT
>CAXUIV010000394.1:0-5136 GCA_964250875.1 uncultured bacterium | reverse complement strand
GAGGTTCATTGCTACGACGCCTGCAAAACTACGTCACCTAGTGATAGCTAAATAAGAACAATTTCCACTCGTCAAATTTTCCTAGGTCGGCAAGCAAGTTGCTGCAGATGACGTTGCTTCCCTAGCTGACTTCCCAAAGAGTTATTGTAGACTCCTTAACTATCCTGAACATTTCCACATTGGCATTGCTTTAGATGTTTCGTACATTATGGTCAGAAACAAATAAAACAGTTTTGACGACAAGGCAGGTGACAGATGAAATCCCTAACTCAACTTAAAGCTATCAGTTCACTAAGTCCATTACGCCAATGGCTAGAAGAGGTAGAAATTCCCAATTCCCAGGTAGCCAGACTCCTTTGTAAGACGATTCCAGCCCAATGTCCTTTTGAGAGGAACATCAAATTCTTCAATCGCACCATATTTCACATTCCACCTCTTTGCAAGCTCAACCCCCTTTACGAGCAGATTGTTGGGCTTCGCTTCAAATCTCTGTCATATCTTGTAGACGAATGCGGTGAAGATATAACAGCTTATTGCTAACAGCTTAATAACAGTAACAAACTTAAAATACGGAGCCTAACCAATGAACCCTGATATTACCTTTGAAACAGTACTTCGCATCCTGATGACCGCCCACATGGCCTCAGTCATGCTGTTAATTGCGGTCGCTCAAATCGGTTTAGCAGCGATCGCCACAATCGAAGAAGCTACCAACCAACAAAAATGACTGGATATATTGACTCCGATGGGGGCGAACTGTTCGCCCCTACAGATGTATTAAGAAACAAGAATTGCTACAAACAACCCAATCAGCGACGGCGACTGCCAACCCTAGCGCGTCCACTACCAAAACCGCTTGACCGAGGTCTGACGCTGCTGGGGTACGACCTCCCGGACTGGCGCAAAGTACTGGTGCCGTAGCCAGAACCTGTGGAACGGCTGCTGGTGTTGATACGCGGCGGTCGAATCGGTTGACCGGATGTGGGAGTTCTAAGCCGACCCGTAGTGCGGAAATTATTCTGGTTTCTAGTTACCGCAGGTGGCGCGTTATAGCGGGTCTGGTAGTGGTCCACCGCCTGAGCATAAGTCGAGCCATACCCGCCGAAGCCCCTCAGCACACTCACTCCTGGTTGGTAAACTGGCGGTACGTAATACTGAGGTCGGAACAAGAGGTTGCCGATCGCCTGACCCGCCACAGCACCAGCGAAGGGTGCCCAGAAGCCACCACCTTCTCGACGCACCACCACCTCCTGTTGCCCTGTCTCCGGATTGGTTTGCGTCTGGCTGACTGTACGGACGTACTCAATCTTGAAGTCTTGAGTCAGATACAAAGCTGGCTGTCCGTTCTCCACCTTGAGATAACTCTGTTGACCAGCCTTAACTTCTTCATCAGTCAGCCGTGCTAACTGCAAATTTTTGGCTCTGAAATTTGGGGACATACCGGGTGGAGTATTCAGCAAAAACACGCTATATTCGCCAGTACCGTCATCATAGCTAGCCTGCTGCACCGGATACTTGCCATCGCTCAAACCCAGTTGAGCGACTGTCTGTTGACTAACGTTTCTACTTTGAGTAGCATCTTGCGACCTGCCACAAGCGACAGATGTCAAACCCAAAGTCAGACATAAACACAAGACGATAAATTTACGCAGTATTCTCACGATCATCTCACAATTACTCTATCCTTGAGGTTAACAAGATCTCTTCCCATCTTCCTTGACTTAAAGAGGGATCAATTCAGGAAAATACTGCAACAGTTGGTCATTGGTCAGTTCGTCACCCAGTTGAGCCGGAGAGAAGTGAACCTGAATCGCTCTCAGCTTTTCTTGGTAAAGCAAATTTATCAGAGCTTTGAGAGCAGCCTTCATTGCACTAACTTCAGAGAGATCGGTCTCTAACGCTGGGACTTCTCCCTCACAAGCTACTGTAATCATGACTACCAGATTGCGCGTCACGGGCAAGGACAAAGGCTCATTCGGTCCCACAGGTGGAGCAGTTAGATCGGGTTCACTAAGGTAACGCTGGGCAGAGTCGGTGAATAACTCGTTAACATAGTCGCCTGCCTCGCCCTCGTTCCAAAACACATCACCTTCATTGGCGGCAGAGAGCCAGTATTCATCGTATTGCAGCAGGCTTTGGCAGATTTCCACAAGTCCTTTTCCCAAAACCTCAAGGTTTCCCTCAGCAGAGATAGCTTGCCGTGCAGCACCGTTCAATACTCCCAATAGCGGTGCCACCTCTTGCCCCGCCAAATGAAGAAACAGGCGACAGACGACAAACTGAGTCCGGCCCGTCATTTGATTAAAGCGATCGCCCCATGCATTCATTCCAATGACTCCCCTACTCAAAATGATGAAACTCTTTAACAAAATCAACGACGACACGAAGTGGCGGCAGGACAAATTTCGTGGCCTGATTCGAGACAGTTATCGCCGAACTGTTCTGACCGACTGGATTAATAAACTGCTTGCCAAAGCTGGGATGGTTATGCACTGTCACCTTCCGGTCGCTGGAATTTACGAGGATTGTCTGAGTTGGTGCCTGAAAGAAGCTCAATTTAGCTACCATTGCCGGGAAGGTCTTCAGCATGATGCCATCAACCGCAGCCATAGCTTGAAAGAGCATTGTATTTAATTCCTGAACTCGCTGTGGCCGTTTAAAACCTAATGTATCTGGATCTTGAGTCAGCACTTGTACTAAAGCATGAATATTTCTCTG
This sequence comes from uncultured bacterium, assembly GCA_964250875.1. Taxonomy (GTDB): domain Bacteria; phylum Cyanobacteriota; class Cyanobacteriia; order Cyanobacteriales; family Chroococcidiopsidaceae; genus CAXUIV01. The sequence goes on along the minus strand of CAXUIV010000394.1, from coordinate 2,418 downwards.
TGTTTCTATCGCATCCCTGAACGGCAGAATGACGATACAAGCAGTTGCGAACAAGTAGTCTTCACTATTGATCCGGAACGTGAGAATGGTGCGGCGAGTACCAACCTCAATACTGGGTGGTTGTTTTAGGAGCGGATATTGCTGGGCGATCTCGTGATAGGCAGTAGCAAGCGCCCAATTCGCCTGCTGATCTAGAGCTGCATCGATGATCAGCTGAATAGTTGGCGGTGTTTCATTAAAAAAAGCTTGCGATTCTTCAGGGCTGAACTCTCGAATTGTAGAGCGATCGCCACTCGGACTCAGGTCAATCCACTCACAGACAATATCTTCAGTCTTTAAACCAAAGCGGGAAACGCCATAAAGCTTTGCCCCCGTTAAAGTTGCTCCTGTTAGGTCAGCGCCGAACCAATCTGCTTTGATCAGGTTTGCTTGAGTTAGATCGGCGTGAACTAGACTTGCATTCAGCAAATTAGCATTGCTTAAATCTGCCCCAATCAAATTGCCCCCACTCAATTTCGCCGAGCTGAGGTCCGCCCAGGAGAGATTTGCCCCACTGAGATCAGTCCAGCGGAGATTAGCCCGGTTCAGATTAGCCCCATTGAGATTGGCACAGCTAAAATTGACCTGTCGCAGCTCTGCGTCTCTAAGATTCGCGCCACTGAGGTCAGATCGGCTCAGGTTAGTAACGTTCAAGTTAGACTGCTCCAAGTTTGCCCCCATCAGCAAGCTGCCTCTGAGGTTGGCTTCACTCAGGTCAGCATGACGGAGATTTGCCTGCCGGAGTGTTGCTTCTCTAAGATCTGCACCACTCAGGTTGGACTCACTCAGGTTAGCTCTGCTTAAATCTGCCCGAATTAGCTCAGCACGAATCAGGGTAGCGCCTACAATCTGGGCACCACTCAGGTTGGCCCTAATCAGATTAGCGACATTCAGGCTAGCGTTGTTCAAATTGGCCAGAGTGAGGTTTACTCCACTTAGCCTTGCTACATTAAGTCTTGCTCCACTCAAGTTAGCTCTACTGAGATTTGCGCCGCTGAGGTTAGCCACACTTAGATTGGCTTGGCTCAAATTAACTCCACTGAGGTTGGCACCACGTAAGTTACCCTCACTCAGGTCTACACCAGTAAAGTCTCTTTCCCCGGCGGTATATCTATTCAAGAGTTCCTCTACATTCATGAGGATCTCTCTACCTCCAAGCCTGTTTGGAACTCAGCATGACTGTGTCTACGCTTAGGTAAAAATTATCTGAATGAATGCGAGAATCCTAGAATATACCATTTTTATTTCTACAAACCATATATATTTGGGCAGGGACATAGAGATTACAGCAGCGTTATGAATGTTGGTATTGTTGGACTCGGACTGATTGGCGGCTCTCTAGGGTTGGATCTCCGCTTGCAGGGACACCGAGTTTTGGGTGTTACCCGCCGTGAACAAAACTGTCAACGGGCAATTGCCTTGGGTAGCGTAGATGCTGCCGATGTTAACCCTGGTCTGTTGGCAAAGGCAGATGTTGTGTTCGTCTGTACGCCTCTAGCTGCCATTCTCCCGACTGTAGAGCAGCTGATTCCGATCCTCCGTGCCGATACGGTTTTAACCGATGTTGGTTCAGTGAAAGTACCAGTCGTGGAGGCGATCGCGCCCCTCTGGCCCAACTTTGTCGGCGGACACCCGATGGCAGGAACGGCAGACACCAGCATTGAAGCCGCCCAACTGAATTTATTTGCGCTTAAACCTTATGTGCTGACACCAGTGGCAACGACACCACCCTTTGCCGTGGAAACAGTGGAGAAAATTGTGCGATCGCTGAGGTCTACTGTCTATCATTGCTGCCCAGAAGACCACGATCAAGCGGTGAGCTGGATATCTCATTTGCCGGTTATGGTCAGTGCTGGATTGATTGCTGCCTGCATGGGTGAAACCAATGCAAAAGTTTTGGCACTGGCGCAACGGCTAGCTAGTTCTGGGTTTCGAGATACAAGTCGAGTAGGAGGCGGTAATCCTGAGTTAGGCGTAATGATGGCGCGGTTCAATCGCCAAGAGTTACTGCGATCGCTCCAGCAGTACCGCCACAGCATCGAAGCGCTAACTAACCTAATTGAGCAAGAAGACTGGCTCTCCTTAGAAAATTATTTGAAGTCAACTCAATCGGCTCGAACTCAGTTTAATAGTAGTTCGGAGTTTGGAGTTCGGAGTTGGAATGAGGCAGGATAGTTTTAGGAGCCTGTCGATGGTCGAAGTGGAAATAATTCCGTTCATAATAGTAGAAGTTACGAACGTGTGCGTCCCTGTGTAGAGACGTTGCATGCAACGTCTCTACGGAGTGTTCGCTCAGAACTATTTGTTCCATTAAAAACAAAATTCTTCACTCAACTGCAACAAAGCTGGCACAGGTGCGTCACAAAAAGTGTCTAAATT
>CAXUIV010000393.1:0-5165 GCA_964250875.1 uncultured bacterium | reverse complement strand
CCGTTTCTATAATTGACTAAAGCAAGTCTTGCGATCGAGTTGGGGGCATCAATGTAACAGCATCTGCATCAGCAACTGAACCGCTTACACAACTGATTCTTCAATGACTGTAAAACTCAAACCCAACCACTTACTAATTATTCATGACGACCAAGGAAGTAAGGAGTTTATTCTAGAAGCTACCCGCTATTCCATTGGTAGACACCCGAACTGCGATATTCGCCTGAAATCATATTTCGTCTCACGCCATCCCGCAACTCTGCTTCGGAAAGACCGCGAGGATGGAAGTTATTACTACCAAATTATCGATCATTACTACCGAATTATTGACGGTAAACGCAAACCTAGTGCCGATAGTATGATGATTAACGGTTACCGTATGGTCATTCACGACCTGAAGAATGAGGACGAAGTTATATTTGGTCCTGGCGTTCGGGCAATCTACCACTCACCAGATCGCTCGACCTTTCCATCTGACCTAGCAGATGAGATGGGTGTGATGATCGTTAAACCTGGATCTCGTCCATACTTTAAGGCTGAGCTAGACTAACCTCTTTTAGGCACAGGGCATAGGGTAAAGGTAAGTACAGATTCCGAGTCCCTCTCTCTCCCTCTCCTGCCCCAGGTTCCGTTTCTCATCCAAGTGCAACTCTATGCGATCGCTAATTTGCCAAGAAAAAAAGCCGACGAAAGTCAATCGAGGTTAAACTAGGTCGATAATGAACACAAAGGCTGTGGTTGAAGGACCGGAACTGGACAAAAGTGACAGGATCTGGGGCAGCAACCATTTAACCGATTTGAAAACCGATGCTTCAATGCCTCCACAACACAATCAGAACCATCTACTGATCATTGAAGATGATCAGGGACGTAAAGAATTCAATCTAGACAGTCCAGTCTATTCCATCGGCAGAGACGCCCGGTGCGATATTCGCTTGTTTTCACAGTTTGCCTCGCGCCGCCATGCAATGTTGATCAGGTTACCACGAGAGGATGGCAGCTCCTATTATCGGATTGTTGATGGGGATTCAAAGGGGATCCTCAGCGCTAATGGTCTGCTAATCAATGGTCGTAAGATCCCAGCCCACGATCTAAAGAATGAAGATGAAATTGTCTTTGGACCTCAAGTGCGTGCCATTTATTACTTTTTGAGGCGAGAAACTATCCCCTCCGGGCCATTGGATGAGTGGGACGTTACCTTGATTGGCCCCAATATGATGCCGGAGTTTGATGACTGAACATTTCAATTCGATCATGAGACCCTGCAAAGCGGCAATCTCGTCCACTCTTTAATAACTATCCAGCGACACTTGCGACCAGCTGCCAATGGCGATTATCGGCGATCGCCTGACTTACAGCGTCATACATCTTGCGGCAGTGATTATCAACCTGAAGCGGTAGTTCCTCATTTTTGATTACAAAGTTCATCCGCGTTTCTGCTTCAGTGGCTATAGTTTTATCAATCAACACCTCCACTGTCACCAGCTTGGCAAAAGAGACGCGGCCAGGGCTTTCACGCGCCATAACATAGTCGCCAGTGTCATAAATAATATCGAAGTTGCAAGCTTGTAGAACTTCCGCCAGCAACTGCCGGAGACGATCGATAGAAACGGCAACAGTAAACGAACAGATATAGCGAGCCATAAAGCTCCTCAATTTGCAACAATTCAACATCCTAATAATACCGAACCTCTGTAAGGAATCATGAATAGCTCTAGTACAAACATAAAATCAAGCGTCAAGGATGCAGTAAGGAGTGAGAAGTAAAGATCCTTCTAACTCCTCACTTCTCTCGTCAGAACCAAATGAGGCAAGCTTGGGCATGGTTGGCAAGTTGATTGTTTTTGAGGGGGTGGAGGGCTGTGGGAAAACGACGCAACTACAGCGCTCCAGGGAATGGCTGCAAAGTCTTCCTGCCTCTGAGTTGGGAGCGAACACAGAGAGTCGTCGGGACTCTCTACCTGATAAACTCTTCAAGACAGTGGTCATCACTCGTGAACCAGGCGGTACAGAACTGGGCTTGAAGCTGCGTCGATTGTTGCTCGCGACAGGTGGAGAACCGATTCAGGAAAAAGCGGAACTGTTGCTATACGCAGCTGACCGCGCCCAACACATTGAGGAGGTGCTGAGGCCACAACTGGCTTTAGGAGCAATTATTTTATCTGATCGCTATACCGACTCTACTCTTGCCTATCAAGGCTACGGTCGAGGTCTAAGCCTTAATTTAATTCAGCAGCTCAACCAAATTGCCACTGGTGGGCTGGAAAGCGATCTGACCTTGTGGCTAGACGTTGATGTTGAGGTAGGTTTAGCCAGGGCGCAGAAACGGGGCGTAACAGACCGGATTGAGCAGGCAGACTTATCATTTCATCGCCGAGTACAGCAGGGCTACAGAGAACTGTTCCAGCGATACTCAGAGCGAATAGTGCGAGTAGACGCCAACTTAAGTGAGTTGGCTGTGCAAGAGCAGATTCAGTCAATTTTATATCAACGATTGATTGGGCAATAGGAAGTGCGGAGTTCGGAGTGCGAAATTCGGGGTGCGGAGTGCGGAGTTCGGAGTTGGTAGTGATTCAATGCACTTTAGATAAGATAAGTTGCCTACCGATAACCTCTGTAGAGACTTTGGTTGCATGCAGCGTCTCTACACCTTAGAAACTCTCACCAATCACCTTAACTGAACCGTACTGGGTAATAACTCCGCACCCCGCACTCCGCACTCTCCACTACCCTCCCACTGCCCCAGAGTAAATCAATCCCCGCTGCATATCCAGGGTTAGGATTGCTCCGTCTCGAATAACTTCTGTCGCCTTCTTCACTCCTACAATTACTGGTACTCCCAGCCGCATACCAATTACCGCAGCATGGCTGGTCAAACTCTCCTCTTCCGTAATAATTCCACCTGCCTTACGAATCGCCTCGACAAAATCAGCACTGGTGCGCGACGCTACCAAAATTTCTCCAGGGTTAAAATTATTGACATCCATACCATTGTGTGCAACTCGTGCCCGACCACTCACCGAACCCTGACCCAATCCAACTCCGTGGCCCAGCACCGCTGTCACCACCTCTACCTTGATCAAGTCGGTTGACCCTGCCACCCCTTGTAGGGTCCCAGCGGTCATCACAATCAAATCGCCCTCAGACAACAGCAACTTCTCCTGAGCGACGTTAAGTGCCGCTTGAAACGTCTGGCCTGTCGAAGGTAGATCTAACACGAGCAGTGGTTTCACCCCCCAGACGAGTTGCAGTTGCCGCGCCACGTATACATGAGGAGTCACTGCTAATATGGGAGTCTGCGGTCGGAACTTCGAGACGTTCCTGGCTGTGGAGCCAGTTTTTGTTAGCGTCATAATTGCAGCTGCCCCTAACTGTGCCGCAATCTGACCAACGGCTTGACTGATCGCATTGGGAATTGAGCGGCGGGGATCTTTGTGATTAAGAGGGGTTGAGGCTAAAGCCTGCTCTTGGGCGATCCGCTCGGCAATTCGAGCCATCGTTGCCACAGCCTCAACTGGATACTTGCCTACAGCAGTTTCATTTGAGAGCATCACTGCATCAGTGCCGTCTAGAATCGCGTTGGCCACGTCTGAAACCTCAGCACGGGTGGGTCGAGGACTGTGAACCATGCTGTCTAACATCTGGGTGGCGGTAATCACAGGAATGCCCATACGGTTAGACGTGGCAATCAGTCGCTTTTGCAGGATGGGAACATCTTCAGCTGGCAATTCAACACCCAAGTCTCCTCTAGCAACCATTACGCCGTCACACAGAGCCAGAATCGCCTCCATTTGCTCAATGGCTTCATGCTTTTCGATTTTGGCAATGACAGGCACTTGCTTACCGGCATTGGATATCAACTCTTTAATCTCCAACACGTCTTGAGGGTTGCGGACAAAGCTCAAAGCGACCCAGTCAACGCCCTGATCCAAACCAAAAATGAGATCCTTACGGTCTTTATCGGTTAAGGCTTTAATCGACAGGTAAACTCCCGGAAAATTAACACCTTTGTTGTTGGAAAGCACCCCGTCTACAACCACACGGCAATGCAACTCCTGGGCGGTGCGATCAACTTCCTCTACCTGCATTTCTACTCTGCCATCGTCAAGGAGAATAGTTGCTCCAGCAGGAACTTCCTCTGCTAAAAGATCGTAAGTGACAGAGCTGTATGACTGGGTACCGACGACTGGATGACTGGTTAAGGTAAAGCGATCGCCTTTGCTCACTACCACTGAACCCGTTTCAAACTTCCCTAAGCGAATCTTGGGACCCTGGAGATCTTGGAGGATCCCGACAGGTTGGTTGAGTTCAAAGGCTATCTGCCGGATTAAGCGAATACTACGCTGGTGGTCGGTATGAGTGCCGTGAGAAAAGTTGAGTCGCAGTGTTGTTGCACCGGCTTCAATCAGCGCCCTTAGCACTTCTGGGCTGCTAGTAGCTGGGCCAATAGTGGCAACAATCTTTGTCCGGCGTAGCGAATGTCTTAGTTGCATGGAGGCTGGTTTAGGGTATTGGCAGGGAACAGTCAATAAGTTCTATGGCTCTATTCCTGTTAACAAGTGACTGAATAGACCCCATCTTTTAAGAATGTGTATGGTAAAGATGCTGAATGAGCAATTTTGATGCACAATTAAGGTCGCCGTTGCGCTACATAGACCCTTAACGACCTTTGTGGTAGCAGTGTTCTAAGACCCAACGTTCCGTCTGGCATCATACCGCTATATAACTACTACAGTAGAAGCAAGCAGATAATTTCTGCTACACAAAACTTTATAATGTTGTTAGGTGTATTTTACACTACGTAGTATCCAACAGTAAGGAGTAAATATGCTCACGTCGGAGGTAGAGAAACCACTGACAGTACCTAGGGAGTTTTTAAGTCCTCCCGGAGATTTTAATCCCACGCTGCTGCTGTTTCTGACAGCAGTGACAATGCTAGTGCTATCCAACTTTGGCTACTGGCTGTGGGAGTGGCCCCACTGGTGCTGCTTTACCACGAACGTGCTTGCTCTGCACATCTCAGGAACAGTCATTCACGATGCCTGTCACCAGTCCGCCCATCGTAACCGCACGATCAATGCCATCCTGGGGCATGGTAGTGCCCTGATGTTAGCTTTTGCCTTTCCAGTGTTCACACGGGTGCATTTGCAGCATCATGCTCATGT
>CAXUIV010000392.1:0-5168 GCA_964250875.1 uncultured bacterium | reverse complement strand
TCTCACCGTGTCTCCGCGTCCCCGCGTCAGTCTTAACCATGAAATACATCTCCTAAGTCTCTCAGCGATTGTCATGACTCGTACCGGGAAGTTTGAGGATGTTACTTGGCTGCACTTGTCGATCTAGTCCAATGCTCTCTGCTGCCTCAATTCCAGCCGCATAACCGTCTCCAGAAATTTGACTCTTGGTCTGGCTGATGGCAATGCCAGACTGTGACAGATAAACATTGATCGCACTTGTCTCTCGTTCAGATAGGGAACGGCAGACTAAAGCTGAGACAGATGATTGAGTTGCTGTTCCGGGGATACCTTCACTTTCTATCTGACGTCGTTTTGCTTCTAGTCGCTCTTTGAGTCGAATAGCGCAGCCTTTCCGGAAGTTATTAGCGAAGGTGCGGCGGCTATCGCCGGAGACCGAATTCTTGGGAGCAGCTAATGCTTCCTTGGTCACTCGGTCCACAGCCTGAACCAAATACTCGTACAACTGCTGAACGACCAGAATGTTGGTGGGTCTGCCGATCACAACAGCTTGTTTGAGGCTATGGCGACTAAAACGACTTAAGGCTCGACAGTAGTTTGCTTCGGCGATCGCTTGCAGAAGAAACAGCTTCCAGGGAACATTCTTCTTAAACTGTTCGATTGTTGCTGCTTCAATTGGCTCTACAGGCGATTTGGCTAAGTCAGCCAGCGTAATGTTGTGCTGCGTCAACATCTCAGCTACTTTAGCGGCGGCAGCAGCAGCTTCGTTTTCATTGCTGGACTGGCTCAGTGCTAGCAGTTTCTCGATCTTCTCAGCGATGTTGTCCATGAATTTTTCCGGCAGTTGGCCGCAGGTAAGCTAAGCAGTTACACCTCTAGTCATGATAAGTGCTGAGATGGGGAGTGAGGAACTCGGAATCCCTGGGGATAAGGGGCAATGAGGCGTGGGGAGTCCTGTGCGGGCAGGATTTATTTGGCGGCCCTTTTTGCAGCTTGGATGTCTTTAACTAATCAACCAAGCTGGCATCAGGATCAGACCCGCGCCACCCAAACAAACTCGAAACAAGTGTTCCAGGTTCCTTCGCTGCTGGCGATGTGCGGCATAATTCTGTAAAGCGGGTTGCTTCAGCCGTTGGCGAAGGTGCTATGGCTGTAACCTTTGTTCATAAATATTTAGAGGAAACGGCTTGATGACATCTCATCTGAATGAAAATAATTCTTAGCCGCAAAGGTTTCGACTCTAAGGCTGGTGGGATCGCCAGTCCAATTTTGCCGTCCGGTGAACTATGTTGGTTGCCCATACCCGAACCCTTTCCCAACCAGCATTCCATGCGGTATGAGGAAATTAGGCTGGGCGAACACGCTTTAGGGGCGATCGCCCATGATTTAACACGGGGCAAGATCAGACCTGATATGGTAGCACATCTTGATCCAGATTTAAACTTTAACAGCATTCCTAGAGCAGAAGGCTGGAGACCTATTTTTGGGCAGGCGGGTGCTGCTGAGCGACATTTACAGAATCAAAGTGTGAAAGCAGGAGACGTTTTCGTTTTCTTTGGCTGGTTCAAACAAGTTGAGCTTGCCGGAGGGTATAGATACGTTAGAGGTGCGAGCGATCTACATGTGATATTCGGTTGGCTGCAAATTGAGCAACGTATTTCTGTAAATGAGCGATCACTCATACCTTCATGGGCATCAGAGCATCCACACTGTAGGGGGATAAAGCGTAGCAAATTAGATTCTGTTTATGTTTCGACAAACCAACTAAGTTCGCCAAATGCCGTTGTTAATCAGCCGGGTGCAGGAACGTTTAAAAGATTCGACCCGGCGTTATGCTTAACAGCTCCTGGAAAGTCAAGACGTTTTTGGCAACTACCAAGTTGGTTTCGTCCTAAGGACAAAAAACCTGTTTTGACCTATCATAAAAGCTCTAATTTTTATCCATTAGAAAACGATTGTGTCCTATTAAAGAGCGCGTGTTTAGGTCAGGAGTTTGTCCTCGATTGCGAGGAGTATCCAGAGGCGATAGATTGGTTGAGTAACATACTTGCACTATGTATTTGAAGTCTAAAACAAATTGTAAATTTCTAGGTTGCTCAGTGTGTAGAGATTGGCCTGATATGTTTGCAACGGCTAATCTGTTAAACAACTAAGTAAAGATAATTGAAATTCAGCAATGTATCTAACTGGCCTGGAAAGTTTTTTGACTTTGCCAAGCCTCACGGCTCGCTCCAGCCAATTACGCATTAAGCCTGAAGGGACTTCGAACAGTTTAGCTAGTTCTTTGTCGGTATGTTCAACCTTCAATACACTCTCTATATGTGGCAGCATAACGTGAAAAGCATCATGCTTGTTAAATTTGGGTTCGATAATATCAACCAACCTGTTTTTAAAATCGCTATCTAAGTCATTTTTCTCGTTAAGATTCAAATTATATGCAGAGATGTCACATGAGACTAACTCTGAGGCAGACTGGCTAGCTACCTTATCGACATCTGAAGAATCTTCGTAGTTGACTAGATGGCACTCACCGTTTGCTGAGATGGGTCTAATTTCTTGCCCATACAACAGAAATTCTGGAATGGCAAGAGGTTTTACAATAGCCTGAGAAGACATTTCTCCACTCTTTACTTGTTCTCTTAATTGCATCAATAATCGTCCAAGAACATTAATACCAGTCAGAGTTTCTTCATCTTCTGGTTTAGCGCCCCAAAAATCATCTTTTCTAGAATCTTCGACGATTGGTAAGTCTCCTGTTTCTAATAGAAGCCTGCTAAATTTATCCCAGTTCTGAACAAGCTTTACCTGCAAACACCAACGCATAACCTTTGTTCGGACTATATCCCAGTTAGGACGAGAATTATCGCGATAGGGCTTACTTTTCATCTTTGCCGTCATTGGACTTCGTTCAGCAATGATTAATCGCTGCACTTCAAGTAGGTGGGGAAAACGACAAGCTTGATAAAGTGCCTCAGAGGTCAAAATTTTGACACCGTTGACATTCAGTGGATATCCCCCTGCCATGTTAGACAAGCCACCGAATCTTTCAGCAGTCTTGCGGAAAGTAATGCACTCTCGCCTATTGTACGTTCTTGACTCAGGAAGCTTTGCTACTGCTACCATCTTCAAAATTCCTCTCCTCCAGAGATTGACATGATGTTAACTGTCCGAGGAAACAGCGGATACCAAGCATTCAATGGATAAGCTTTACTGGGATCGCCCCACCACAATGCCAATGGGCAGTTGTTTGCAATATTACGATATGTTACCAAAATTGCCCCAAAACCCAAAGACTTCAGATAGTCATATCCTAATGGTCGCATACTGGAATTTGGGCTTTTAGATAGTGAAACAATATATGCGCCGACCTTCAGGAAGGCATACTCAATGATTTCACGGGCAGCAGGTGAGGAAAAAATGTTGTTCTGAGCTGGCATATTGTTAGGACGGAATAGAGGCGGTAGAGGTCGATCAAGGTTTTGACGACGCTCATTCACTGTCTGAACATATCGATTGACGAATTCATCGCCGGAGATTTCACGGGGCCAGAAGCAGTCAAATCTCAATGCACTCCACCGAGAATTATGAAACTCATGCCATTTCCAAAAATGTACGGAGATGTTTTGCAGCTGTGCCGCTCGCTCGATCTCTCTTCTTGAATAATTGAATCCTTCGGTATGATCTCCAAAAAATATTATGCGCAAAGTTGTTCCAGGAACAGCACTTGCTAACCAGGAAGTGATGTCACGTCGAACTCTATTTCCAGAATATAGGCAATCATCAAAGTAAATATACGCAACTGGTTCCCTACCGCAGTCTTCGATTTTAATTCCGTACATTGAGTGAAGGATCGAATCACAGAGGTTCAATAAATCATTTTGGCTACTGCCTCTTGTTTGAATTCGTAGAAATTGAACATTCTGTATTGTTTCAGAAGGACTCGGTCCAAACAATTTTTGAGAGGTTAATAACCTCCTAATAAAGACTTGAGCCTTTTCATAAGAAACATAGTACTTTTTTACAATACGCTCTATCTGCTCAAGAATTACTATTTGAGCATTTCCATCAAAGCCAAACCTATTAAATTGAGTTATCCATCTGTCTACATGGCTTGAATCAATAGCAGGAACCTCGCCCCATCGGTACTCAGCAATTGTTGTTGCGATGGATTGGAGTAAAGTCTGACGCTGGCTGGTCATACTGACAATAGTTGGAACAGTGGAGGTCATGGTTGCAATAGCCTTACCGTTGTTCCATATTGTTCCCTCTCACCGATTACTCTGTACCACTGTCTTCACCCCTCTTTGAAACTTGAGCCATACTGCCGACTTACCCTAACCACTCAACCTCTGACTCTCACCCAAAACCGGCTGGGACACGACAGCGTTTGCTCGTCTGGCTCAGATTGCAAGTTGATATTAACGATATCGCTCCGCCTTCCTAATAACCTCTAATCATAGACGACTCAACCAGGCGAACACCGCGATCAGCATCTGCGGCATCGAAGACATTTCTCAACCCTAGGACGCTAGCGTTTTGCTTTAGCTCAGCTAGAATTAACCATACCGAAAGTGTCTACCAGCAAGGGTTTCTTAATCTAAGCTCCCGAATTGGTAGCCTGACCGCAAGCAATATAGAATTAGAAGCAATGAGCAAGTCAGACAATAAAACAGGTCGTCATTCAATTGCTAACAACGGTGCAGCACAAGCAGAATCTTATAATCAACAAGCGGCAGCGAAAGCAACTACCGAGTCTGCTGAGGAGATGGCACCTGAAAAAATTGTAGGAGACGAGTTACCGCCTTCACCAGACTATCCTCGATACCGAGTTCATCCCGGACAGCCTATCACTTTAGCTCATATCAATCCGAATGAGTCAGAAGACTATAACAAAAAGAAACATGTTGAAAAGGAACTTGAGCATCAGCGCGATCGCCTGCAAAGTCTACAAGAAAGGCTGTACGCAGAACACAAGCGCAGCTTGCTAATTGTGCTACAGGCGATGGATACTGGTGGCAAAGATGGCACCATCAAACATGTATTTGGCGGTATCAACCCGCAAGGCTGCCAAGTCTGGTCGTTTAAAAAGCCCACCGATGAGGAACTTGGTCACGATTTTCTCTGGCGCTACCATCAACGGACACCGCAGCGCGGTATGGTTACGATCTTCAATCGCTCTCATTACGAAG
>CAXUIV010000391.1:0-5171 GCA_964250875.1 uncultured bacterium | reverse complement strand
CCATCAATGTAAATGTCTTGAATTTGTCGCACAATTTGCTGTAGTTCCGTCTCCCAAGCCGCCACCTCAGTCTGAATCTCTTTCAACAAGCTCAACGCCAAGGCTGGATTAGCTCCATTGCGATGGCTACTGAAGCTGGGAGATTTAATCTTAGGCAGCGTTGGAATTTTGTGGTTTTGTTGCGCTGGAAAAGGCTGCACTGAAATGGGCGAAGAGAACATGCCTTCGCTTTCCGGTTCCTCAGCAGCATTGCGTCGCACTCCACTATAGATTTCAAATGAGTAAGTGCGAGCGTTTGGAGCAACTGGTTGATCATCAGAGTCAGCTTTGACTTCCAAATGGTGCAAAGTTGCCTCAATTCGTTTTAAACCTGGTTTCATAATCCAGTTCTTGAAAATTCAGAATTTATTCTGACTTTAGAATTCTACTATCATTTTTCCAATCCCCCTGCTTCCCCTGCTTATGACTGCAACAAACTCTTCGGGTCAAGTTACCCTAGTGACGGGTCCAGCTCGTTCTGGCAAAAGTGAGTGGGCAGAAACTCTAGCACTACAATCTGGCAAATCGGTAATATACGTAGCAACAGCTCTCATGGACCCAGATGATTTAGAATGGCAGGCTCGCCTCAAACATCACCGCCATCGCCGTCCCAAGGACTGGGTAACGCTGGAGGTGCCGCAGCAACTAGTAGAGACGATTAAAACAGCTACTCATAACGACTGCCTGCTCATTGATTCGTTAGGTACTTGGATAGCTAATTTACTGAAGCAGGATGACACAAGTTGGGAGGAAACGGTGCAGAGTTTACTTTTGAGTTTGCAGGGGGCTGCTAGCGATGTGATCCTGGTTGCAGAGGAAACAGGTTGGGGCGTGGTGCCAGCTTATCCAAGCGGGCGACAGTTTCGCGATCGCCTGGGAAACTTAGTTCGTCGCCTAGGAGCGATCGCGAAACCCGTTTATTTGGTCACTGCTGGGCATGTACTTAACCTCAGCACACTTGGATCTCCTTTGCCGTTGAATTAGGGCGAAAGGGCAAAGGCGAAAGGCGAAAGGGCAGGGGGAAAGGGCGCAGGGCATGGGGCATTGAATTTTCCCCTCACTCGGTAAACTGTCTTATGTTCAGCTAGGAACTGCTGAATCTGGCACCATGAGGATAGGTAGAATTAAACAATCCGCACACAAATCCCTTTCGCCTTTCGCCTTTCGCCTTTCGCCTTTCCCCCTTCCCCTTTTTATTCATGGCATCCGAACAAGAGGTTAGACAATATCTGGCTTACTGGTTTCAACTTGGTAAGAGAGTTCTGCTTAGCAATGGTCAGACGCTGTTGCCACAATCCGTGATTCAGGGCGATCGCTACAGTCAGGAATTTGAAGACTGCTGGCGGCAGATACAATCACTACCTAGTGGCTGTCACCTGGATGGCACTGACGAGACCGTTGCCGAACTGCTAACCCCAGCTTGGGATGTGTCTTCCTGCTCTCGTTGTGCGATGCCTGTACCTGTCCATAACGTCGGTATGCCGCCGTTGTCCTGTCCCTGTAGCGACCTATCTAACTGGCCTAACACTGAAGTTCCCGCACCGCGATCTCCAGTTAGTAGTGAAACGCAACTAAAGGAGATTCGCAATCGGTTACTCAAAGCCGACATGCAAAATGAAGGGGTAAAGGAATAAAAGACTCATAAGTAGATCAGTGAAAGTAAACGATCACTTGTTAAGGTCGAGCATAGGGCATAGGGCATAGGGCATAGGGCGAAGGGCGAAGGGGAAAGAGGAAAGTATAGATTTGCTTTCTCCATATCTCCCCATCCCTCACTAAGAACCCACCACCTTTTCACTCTGTCGCCGTCGTGGCACCTCGTAGGTCATGAAATCACTGGCTGTTTCTGTGTTCGGGAAGATGGCACGGGCTTCTTGAATGAGATCTCTCAACTCTATGTCATTTCCAGGAGCATAGCGGGGGCTAAAATGAGTCATAATCAGCAGCTTGACCTGAGCAGCTAGGGCTGTTTGTGCTGCCATAGTTGAGGTAGAGTGCAAGCGCTGAAAAGCGAGTTCTGCATCCTGATGGGAGAAGGTTGCTTCGTGGATCAGCACGTCAGCATCTTGGGCTAGGTCAACTGCGCCCTGAGAGTAAACTGTGTCCGTACAGTAGGCAATTCTCCGACCGACTTCTGTCGGTCCACATAAGTCTGCCCCATTGATCTGCCGTCCATCAAGCAGGGTTACCGTTTCGCCCCGCTTGAGTTGACCGTAAACTCTACCGGGCGGAATCGAGAGCGCTTTGGCTTTTTCGATATCAAAGCGTCCCGGTCGGTCTTTCTCCGCTACGCGGTAGCCAAAAGTGGTGATTCGATGCTCTAATGGACCACAGCTAACGGTGAACTCCTCATCTTCGTAAACGATACCGGGCTGCACAATGTGAACCTGAATCGGGTATGACAAATGAGTATGAGAGTAACGGCTGCAAGCCCGGAGATATTCATCCAGCTTAGGTGGGCCATAAATATCGATCCGACTAGGATTACCAGCCAAACCGCATGTAGCCAAAAGACCGATCAAGCCAAACACATGGTCCCCATGCATGTGGGTGATAAAAATGCGGGTGAGCTGGCTAATTTTGAGTTCGCTGCGGAGAATTTGATGCTGGGTTCCCTCGCCACAGTCAAACAGCCACATCTCTGCCCGCTGAGGCAAGCGCAGAGCGACACTGGAAACATTGCGCGATCGCGTGGGTACACCGGAACTCGTCCCTAAAAATGTAATCTGCACGTAGAGCCGACTTAATGAAAGAACTTCACCATTCTTCTTTTATACTGGCATTTCAGCCCCTTTAAGAACCAGACTCGCGTAACCGTCGCTGCCATTCGGCATCTGTTTCGGCAGTATCTGCCTGGTCCATCAAGTCAGTTTCAGTGGTGTAGACTAAATTTTCTTGTCCAATCACTGTTTCTGCGGCAAACTGGCGAGCGTAGGCAATTTTTCGCCGTAGTGTATCATCTGCTCGGTCAAGTTGCTGCGCCTGTGCTTGCCGTCGGAGGTTGCGATCGCTGATCCGACGATTGCGCCATTGAATCCAAAAGTAACGCACTAGAGGCACTGTCAAGAACGCTGTGCCATATCCCAGCAGCAGCCAGTAGATTGACTGGGCAAAAGCCACTAAGCCTCCCAGCTTAGCGGCAGCAGTGCCGTTTGCCAGTAGATTACCCAGTACCAAGCCACCAACAAAATTCAGTGCGCCCAAACCAGTTGCCAGGACAATTTGCCCGGAACTGGCGGCACTAAAGCGCCAAGGTAACTCCTGTAGGTAGCTTGCTACCGGCTGAGACTGCCGCTGCTGTGCTAGAGTCTGCAATTCCGGGAAGTGGTAAACTATCTGTCCATCTGGGCTAACTGCCGGCTGACCATTGAATCGGGTCAGCGCTGGCAGCATGTAGTCTTCGTACTCCTTAGCAAATCCCGTCCCGACATTATCTAAATAAGGCGCAATCTGCTCTGCTACCACTGCACCCTTGTTGTGACGAATCACGGCAGCAACTTGTCGCCAGCGTCGTTCTTCCAGATCTGCATTAGGGTCGCCATCACCAAATAGGAAGGAGAAAATGGCCTCAAAGAAATTCAACCCGCTTTGCTTCCGTTCCCGCTGACGCTGCTGCCGGTATCTAGTGCTGCCATAGTTCGGATTAAAAAACCAGAACCAGTCCGGGCCAATCCAGAAGTAAGGCATGAAAAAGCCACCGCTGGACTGACTCCGATTGTTGCTATTGTTGCTACTTTGGCTGGCGGCAATAATGATGGTATAGATTGTAACCACAATCAGAACAATCGAAAGCAGCAGAACAATCCCAAAAGAGATCCGGATCAGGTAAAACAGCACAGCCCATATTTTTTTCCACCATTCCTGCAACCGCAGGCGCAAAAACTTGTTACGCAGAACTGTCCGGAAGCTTTTGGGAAACAGGTAAACCACATCGCCGGTGTCTGCCACCTGCAAATGTCCACCGACATTAGTTGCCAGCGTCAACAATCCTCTCTGAGCTAGATTGATGTCTAATCCTGCTTGGGTTGCCACGTCTCCAACGGTGACGCGGTAGCCAAGCTGTTCCACAGCTTGCATAATATTGGGCTCTGGAGCCATTGCCCTTCCCTCGATTCAATTTACCTCTATACATCCAGTATAGATTTTTGCCAATCACTGGGTGGCACAAAGAGCTTTGCAGCCTGATCAGTACCATCTTCTCAGTTGAGGGGGTTGAGGGAGTTTTGCAGCCTAGTCAGATCTACTATCTTGCTCTTCGCCCGTGCCGTCTCCAGTGTAGCCGCCTGCTCTCAATCTTAAACCCTGAGTCCGAGGAACACTCCCAAACGGACCTGTTGTGACGGCAGAAGAATCTTGACTATTTTGACTACTGCACAACTGCTGTAGATTCACAATTCTGCCATCTGCTGTTTGAATGTAGCAGAGCGGCACATCAACATTAGAGTTTTGGCTAGACTGTATTCCTGACAGTTGAGGACCTGTAGCTATTGGAAGGCTCAAAGCAATTTTGGTCATCAGTGGAGTCAGGACAAAGTACAGAGCAGTAGTCCAGCAAAAGTATTTCAGCATAGCAGAACCTCCGGTAGTGCAATCAGATTCAGTACAGCAGAGCGAAAATAATCACCCAGTTGCAGGTCAGTAAGTAACTCATTCCATCGTCATTTTATCTTTCTGCTCTCTGCTTTCTGCCTTCTGGCACTAAACATCTACTTAGCCAACCCATGTTCTAAAGCGAATCGAACCAACTCAGTACGGCTGTTAGTGCCAGTTTTGCTAAACAAGCGGCTGACGTACTTTTCTACATTGCGGACGCTGGTTTCCAAACGGCGGGCAATCTCTTTATTCATCAGCCCTTCCGCTACCAAATCCAAAACGCTTTGTTCTCTAGGAGTCAAGTCGATTTTAATTGGTGAGGGAGTTTGAGCGATCATACTGCGCTGAGTCAGCAGCGCTTTAATTTGAGCAATCTGATTTGCTAATTCAGCCAAATCAGGCGTTTCACCGTCTTCGCCGTTTGCCTTGGCTGTTGCTGTGCGACGCTCTAGGAGATTCTCCACAATTGCCACAAGTTCATCTGGGTCAAAAGGCTTTGGTAGATAGGCATCACAACCAGCCTGGTAGCCCTGAATCCG
>CAXUIV010000390.1:3189-5172 GCA_964250875.1 uncultured bacterium | reverse complement strand
AGCTCCGGGGTTGGCAAGAAAACATTGAGCAAGCCATGCGACAGCGGCAACAGCTCCGGCACTCGTCTACCGCCTGCAAGCTGCTGTTCCAACGTCGCCAGTCAGAAATCGCAGCGGAGTTAGTGCAAGCTCAATTGCCTTGGCTCAAAATCCCAGTTTTGATCTTACAAGGTGAGCAAGATACAGCCATTGCCCAAGCCCTCGCTCAGGCTTATGCAGAGCTAGCACCCACAGTCCAAATCGATATCCTTAGTCAAGGAGGATTGCCGCAGTCATCGCCGGATATTGTGGCTCAACACATTCGTGAATTTATCGACGTTGCCCCTACCTAGAACTCATCACTCTTTGGCGTATGCCCCAAAAAACCAAGTGAGGATCGGCGATTACCTGAGCTGCAACCTCAGGGAATTGAGAGCGGAGACAGTTAAGCAACAAGGCGCAATCGCCTCCTGTTAAAGTAATGCGACTGTCTGGAAATTCTTGCCACCACGCCTCAACGAAGTCTTTAATTCCCGCTACTAACGTGTAGAGAATCCCGCTTTGAATCGCTGTTTGGGTGTTTAAAGCCCATCTTGGAGGAAGCAAATCTGGTGTGTTTACAAACGGCAACGCCGCTGTTTCTTGAGCCAAAAACTTTACCTGCAAGCCTAGCCCTGGTAGAATTGCGCCTCCAACTAGACGGCGTTCTACATCGGCACCTGTGAAAGTTAGCGCTGTGCCAGCATCAATTGTTAACATTGGCCAACCCCAATTTTCTCCAGCGCCCCAGAGGGCTAAGGCGCGATCAATTCCTAATGTTGGATACAGGCCCTGAAGTGGCAGCTGGTCTATAGTAATGATGTGAACGTTTGGGTAGGTCTGCCAGAGTGCCGTTTGGCTGGGAACTACAGAGGCTAGATATAAAGAGTGCGGAGTTTGGGGTGTGGAGTTGGGAGGGGAGTTTATGTGGGCGGTCAGGCTAGACAGAAAGATTTCAGTTAGCCACTCACCAGTGTTCCAAGCTCGACTCAGTTGGTTTACGACTGAAGCTGAAAGATAGTCGGTGTCCCAGGCTTGCTGTAGCGTTCCTTCCACAAACCACGCCCAGTGCAGCCGCGAGTTGCCAATGTTTAAAGCTAGCCAGTGTGTGTATTCTCCGTGTTTATATGTCACATTTTTGACAGTTTTTTACTCAGTGATAAACTTTTTAATAAAACATAACAAGGGCAGCGTGAGAGAATGAAGTAAGAGGAAATACTTATGAGTTGTTAAGGAGATGCGTCATGGTAGCGCTCACCGATAAAATCCAAAATCGGCTCACGATGGAGATTGCCGAAATTGCTCCCGATACAACGGCAATTCGGTCGTTGGATTGGGATCGCGATCGCTTTGATATCGAATTTGGTCTGCAAAACGGCACCACCTACAACTCGTTTCTGATTCGAGGTGAACAGACAGCTCTGGTTGACACCTCCCACGAAAAGTTCCGCCAACTGTATTTAGACACACTGCTCAGTCTTCAGAATCCAGCGACGATTGACTACCTAATTATTAGCCACACTGAGCCAGATCATAGCGGTTTGGTGAAAGACTTTCTCCGGCTAGCTCCTCAAGCCACCGTCGTCGGATCAAAAGTGGCAGTCCAGTTTCTGGAGGACATGGTGCATCAGCCTTTTTCCCGACGGATTGTGAAAAATGGCGATCGCCTGGATTTGGGCAATGGACATGAACTGGAATTTGTAATCGCGCCTAACCTGCATTGGCCCGATACTATGTTCACGTTTGATCACAAAACCCAAGTTCTCTACACCTGCGACGCCTTTGGGCTGCACTACTGTAACGACCATACTTTTGATGAAGACTTAGGTGCAATTGAGGCGGATTTCCGATACTACTACGACTGCCTGATGGCTCCAAATGCTCGCTCTGTTCTATCTGCTCTCAAGCGGATGGGTGAGCTGGAGCAAATTACCACCATTGCCACTGGTCACGGACCTCTACTCC
>CAXUIV010000390.1:0-3089 GCA_964250875.1 uncultured bacterium | reverse complement strand
ATGGGTGAGCTGGAGCAAATTACCACCATTGCCACTGGTCACGGACCTCTACTCCATCATCATGTTGACGAACTTACAGGGCGCTACCGCAGTTGGAGCCAAACCAAAGCAAAGGCGGAGACGACCGTAGCTGTGTTTTACGTCTCAGATTATGGGTTTAGCGATCGCCTCTCCCAGTCAATCTCTAGAGGCATCACCAAAACTGGGGTGGCTGTTGAGATGATGGATCTGAAGTCAGCTGACCCGCAAGAGGTGCAAGAACTGGTGAGCAGGGTGGCTGGTTTGGTAATTGGCATGCCTCCAGCAACTGCCACAACTGCCCAAGCTGCTGTGAGTACCGTCCTCGCTGCGGTCAAGGATAAGCAGGCAGTCGGCCTATTTGAGTCCTACGGTGGGGATGATGAACCATTGGATCCGCTCTTGATTAAATTGAGAGATCTCAGCCTGACGACGGCGTTTCCAGCCATTCGGATTAAAGATACTCCTACCGAAGCCACGTATCAACTGTGCGAAGAGGCGGGTACTGACTTAGGGCAGTGGCTCACCCGTGATCGCAATATCAAACAGATCAAATCGATTGATACAAATTTGGAAAAAGCGCTGGGCCGACTCAGTGGCGGACTGTACATCATTACTGCCAAAAAAGCTGACGTCAGCAGCGCCATGTTGGCATCTTGGGTAGCTCAAGCCAGCTTCCAACCACTGGGATTTACCATTGCCGTTGCTAAAGACCGAGCGATTGAGTCTTTGATGCAGGTGGGCGATCGCTTTGTCCTTAACGTTCTGGAAGAAGGAAATTACCAGAAGTTAATGAAGCATTTCCTCAAGCGCTTTCCCCCTGGTGCGGATCGTTTTGCTGGCGTCAAAACTCAAGCAGCCGAAAATGGCTCTCCTATCTTAGTAGACGCTCTTGCCTATATGGAATGCGAAGTGCAAAGTCGCATGGAGTGCAGTGACCACTGGATTGTGTACAGCACTGTCCAAGCGGGTCGGGTCTCCAAACCCGATGCCCTCACAGCCGTCCATCACCGCAAGATAGGTAATTATTACTAGGACGTTAAAATTTGTTGGACGGATTCATTGTATAGACGTTACATCTAACGTCTATACACTCACACATCATCGGTCAAATTTATGCCAGATGCTAAGAAACGGGATGTCCAAGTTCTCCCCATTGGTCCTGACACCGTAGTCATGCGATCGCGCAGTTGGACTCGTCTCCGGTTTGAGATTGAGTACGCTCTCGCTAAGGGGACAACGGCTAATTCCTACTCTATTAGAGCTGACAAAATCGCTCTGATTGACCCGCCTGGTGAGACATTCACCGCAATTTACCTAGAAGCGTTGCAGCAGCGTCTTGACTTGACTCTGTTGGATTACGTCATTTTGGGACACGTCAACCCCAATCGGGCGGCAACCTTACAAGCCTTGCTAGAGCTAGCACCTCAGGTGACTTTTGTCTGTTCTAACCCAGGGGCAATCAATCTGCGCACTGCCCTGCCAGACCAGAACTTAAACATCATCGTGGTGCGGGGAGATGAAACCCTGGATTTAGGCAAGGGGCATCACCTACAATTCATCCCCACCTCCAGTCCGCGCTGGCCAGATGCGCTTTGTACTTACGATCCGCAGACCGAAATTCTGTATACAGATAAGCTGTTTGGAGCGCATGTTTGTGGCGATCAGGTTCTGGATGAGGGTTGGGAAGTTTATAACGAAGATCGGCGCTATTATTACGACTGCCTGATGGCTCCCCATGCGCGTCAAGTTCTCACAGCGCTGGATAAGCTGTCCGATCTGCCAACCAGACTTTATGCCACTGGTCATGGTCCCTTGGTGCGCTACGGACTGCTTGAACTCACCAAGGCTTATCGGCAATGGAATCAACAGCAAACCGCTCAAGACACAACAGTTGCCCTGATTTACGCTTCGGCTTACGGAAATACAGCAACTTTAGCGCAGGCGATCGCCCGTGGAATCACCAAAGCTGGTGTAGGTGTCGAATCCCTCAACTGCGAGGTTGCTGAACCGGCTGAGATTAGAGCAGCTGTCGAAAAAGCGGCTGGCTTCATTATGGGTTCGCCGACACTTGGCGGCCATGCACCGACACCAATTCAAACTGCCTTGGGCATTGTGCTGTCTACTGCTGCTAACAATAAACTCGCTGGAGTCTTTGGTTCCTACGGTTGGAGTGGTGAGGCTGTTGATTTAATTGAAGGCAAACTGCGCGACGCTGGCTATCGGTTTGGGTTTGAAACCATCCGGGTTAAGTTCAAACCCACTGATCCCATCCTTCAGATGTGTGAACAAGCAGGTACCGACTTTGCTCAGAGCTTGAAAAAAGCTAAAAAAATCCGTTCACCGCAACAGTCGGCAACAACCGTTGAGCAAGCTGTGGGGCGGATCGTTGATTCCCTTTGTGTCGTCACAGCTCAGCAGGGCGACATTTCTAGCGCCATGTTGGCTTCTTGGATTTCTCAAGCAACATTTAATCCCCCTGGTCTAACTGTTGCCGTCGCTAAAGACAGGGCAGTTGAGTCTTTGATGCACTCAGGAGACAAATTTGTGGTGAATATTTTGGCTGAGGGCAAAGACCTAGACCTGCGTAAGCACTTTCTTAAACCCTTCGCTCCAGGGCAAGATCGATTCTCCAGTGTTAGCACTCAACCGGCTCAAAACGGCTGTCCCATTCTTACCGAAGCCCTCGCTTACCTTGAATGCTCCATCAACAGCCGAATGGAGTGCGGAGATCACTGGGTTGTCTATGCAGTGGTTGAGAATGGTAAAGTGTTAAATCCCGACGGCGTGACTGCTGTCCACCAGCGTAAGTCAGGTACTCACTATTAAGGCTGAAGGGCGAAGGGCGATGGGGAAAAGGCGAAGGGCGATGGGAAGAAATGCCTCTGTCAAACGTCTACAATCTTTTAGGTGTAAGACTTCCAATTTCTAGCATGAGAGTGAATTCATGAGGTTTTCTTCTCCCTTTCGCCTTTCCCCTCAATTAGACGCCGTAACTAATCTTGAGGCGATACACTGTATCCCTGTTGCCGCTCTATCTGCTTCTCTCTCTCAATCCAAGACTGATCTTT
>CAXUIV010000389.1:0-5176 GCA_964250875.1 uncultured bacterium | reverse complement strand
CAAACGCCTCACAGCGGCTACCACTGGGATGGCAGTAGCCGCCGCTTTTTTGAAGGTTGGTATTACCGCGTAACTTTGCCGGATTGCGGTCAAACCTTCGCTTTTATGTATTCCATTGAAGATCCAGCTGGCGGTACCTACAGCGGAGGTGCGGCACAAATCCTCGGTCCCGATGATGAGTATCTATGGCGCACTTTTCCTAATGTGAAGCGGTTTTGGGCTTCGTCGCAACTGGAATTAGCTCATTGGGGAAAAACCGATTTAGAGACTCAACCCATCTTGCTGATGCCAGATGAGTTTGAGCGTTATGTGCAAGAAGGTTATCAGGCAACAGCAACCTGGCATCAAGGCGCGATTCACGACCCTGGTAGCGATCGCGCCTGTCGGTGGCAGTATTCCATCCAGCCCGTGTATGGCTGGGGCGATCGCGGTGGAACACAGCAATCGACAGCTGGCTGGCTGTCGTCTTTACCCATTTTTGAGCCGGGATGGCAGATTTTAATGGCTCACGGCTTGGCAACAGGTTGGATTGAGTGGCAGGGAAAGCGCTACGAATTTAACAATGCTCCAGCCTACGGCGAGAAAAATTGGGGCGGTGCTTTTCCGCAAAAGTGGTTTTGGCTTAATTGCAATTGCTTCGACGGTGAGCCAGATTTGGCCTTAACCGCTGGCGGTGGTAGACGAGGGGTGCTGTGGTGGATGGAATCGGTAGCGATGGTGGGGCTGCACTACCGGGGCAAATTTTATGAGTTTGCACCCTGGAACTCAAAGGTACAGTGGAGTGTTCTGCCTTGGGGTAGATGGCAAATGCAGGCACGCAATGGTGACTATCAGATTGAGTTGACCGGAACAACTGACCTTCCTGGAACACCACTGCGAGCACCTACAGAGAAAGGCTTAGTTTTTGCCTGCCGCGATACGATGCAGGGGCAGGTGAGTTTAGAACTGCGGGCGATCGCCAATGGCAAATCTAGGCTGATCTTAGAAGCAAAAAGTTCTCTGTGCGGCTTGGAAACAGGGGGTGGTCCTTGGAACGAGGCTTGGCAATCGGGCTAGAATTTGCTGCGACTAGTCTCAATCTCGCTCATCTGGTAGGGTTATAATTGCTAGGTAACTCTCTAAGTAACTGGGGCTGTGGCTCAGCTGGATAGAGCGAGCGCCTCCTAAGCGCTAGGTCGCGCGTTCGAATCGCGCCAGTCCCGTATCCAAAAATTTCCAAGAAAACTCTTAAAGGCTTGTTGAGTGGAGCGATTGACAAAATAAGACTTAAGAGAACACTCAATGGCTAAAGACAAGCTGCATGACATTGTTGAAATTGCTCTTGGTAAAGATGGGTGGGTAAATATTCAGCCGCTCGCCCTCGATTATGAAGGCACCAATCTGAATATGGACATGATTGCGGATAAACTCATGAGTGCTGAGAAAGACAACTTGCAAATCGCCGTAGAAGTTAAAAGTTTCGATCAGCCTAGTGTGACTTATGACTTCCATCAAGCGGTTGGTCAATATTTACATTACTGCATGGCACTCGAACACTTGGGCATCAAGCGCCTGCCTTATCTGGCGCTGCCTGAAGCGATTTATACCAATTATTTAACTCAACCCTTCTTTCAAGATAGTCTAATGCGCCATCGCGTTAACCTATTTACTATCGATACCCAACGCGAGGAGATTGTGCAATGGAAACCCAGTCCTCCACTTCCTTAATCCAATCCAACGAGCTGGACAGCGTGAACAGCTATCAACAAGCCATTATTGACACCTTGCTGGCAGCGATTCCATCTAACCTGCTGCCGAACACCCTCCAAGTTGTGCCAGTGTTTGACCGGGAATCGCACCGCTACCAACTCCTGTGTCTGGGCTGGACCGCTGCCGAGAAAAGGGTTTTCTACCCAGTCATTCACATCGAAATTAGGCACGATCAAGTTTGGATTCAAAACAATCAGAGCGACCTGGACATTGGCGAGGCCCTCTCCAAACGCGGCATCCCCAAAGCACAAATTGTCTTAGGATTATATCCGCCCTCAGTCAGACGATTGAATCTAGTCTATGCCAGTGGCTGTTAGGCACCAAACAAGAGTGACTCAAAAACAGATCTCCTGACCTGGAAGCCCAATAACTTCTGACCCGAATTAGTGCGTGCTAGAGGAAGATTTGGTAACTCCATAAAAGGATGGGAGCGGTTCTCAGGCAGCTCGTTCCGGATTACAGCAGCTTCTGAGGAATATTTTGACGCTTGAGGATTGGGAATTGATTGCAGTAGCTGCGGGCAATTGCATGCGGGGACAGGTTGTAGAGAGATTTCGAGCTGTCAAGACTTAGCTCATCAGGGACAATGGCCGGTTGGATCGAGGCACCCTTGAGTGGTCAACTCCTTGAAGTGCTGCGCCAATGCCTTCAACAAATCTTATCCGTTTGAGTCTACCGCTACATTTTTGATTTCCTTGCCAGCCAGATTGACCCTTGAGCAAATTGCTGCTTTTTGCGATTCAGGTCTCCGGTTCTTTGATGTCACCGTTAGCGTGACTCCTGCTTCAAGCCACAGGTCTGCCGTCTAGAAAAGTTGATGTCCAAATATAACCAAAAACCTCGAAATTTCAGTAGATTGGGGTAAAGATGGGGTAAACGAATTCAGATAGCCTGAAACCCTTGCCAACAGGCCGTTGACTAACGCCTCCTAAGCGCTAGGTCGCGCGTTCGAATCGCGCCAGTCCCGTATAACCTAAAGTTAAGGTTTGTAAGGTGTTGAACCTCTGCATCAACATTCAGTTCTAAAGACAGGTTGTTTTGTGATTGCTAGTTCTTCGAGTCGCGATGCCGCCAGCGTTGGCGCATCGTACTGACGAATTGCCACCTGGAAGTCCTTAGCGCGGGTCTTGTATCGACGATCAGCCAGTAACTTTCTCACAGCCGCTCGAATCTGCTGCTGAGTCGGCTTCCCCGTTTTCAAATTGATGCCAACGCCCGTCCACTCAATCCGGGCACAAACCTCAGCCTTATCTTCTGATTGCCCTGCTGCAACCAAAGGCACCCCGTGTGCCAATGCCATCTGTACCCCGTTGTAACCTCCGTTCGTAATCATCACATCGACATTGGGCAACAGTTGAGGGTAGGGGATGAATGCTTCAATTCGAGCATTGGCAGGAATGGCATCGGGCGGAATGTCGCTCGATTTGCCAGATGTAGTTGCCACAATCAAAACATCTTCCTGCGCCAGTGCCCGCAGCGTGGGCACAATCAACGCTTCCGGATCGGTAGCAACCGTTCCCTGCGTCACATGAACAATAGGCTTACTCCCGTTCAGGTCATTCCACCAGGCAGGGGGTATAAACTCTGTAGCAATGGGGGGAAGTAAGGGACCCACGAAATGAACTTGAGTGGGTAAATCTCGACGGGGATATTCAAACTCTGCAACAGTTCCTGCTAAATGCAGAAAAGGAGAGAGAATGTTGAAGAAACTGGTCGTGCAGGGAGGAAGCCCTAAACCAGCGCGAACTCGATTCGTGTACGCATTCACTTCTCGAAACAGCACTTGTTGAGCTAGCCAGTTCAGTCCTCTATTACGGAACTGTCCAAATGGAGAGGGATCCGGTTTGAGTCCCAAACCAAAGGGGGCAGTATCTCGGCTGCTAAATGCCATAGCAGAAATGCCCAATCCGGCCCACGGTGGCCCGCCCTGTTCGTGAATCCACGCGGCACCCAAGAAACAAAAATCCGCCAGCATCACGTCTGCCGGAAAGTCTCGCAGAATTGCGGTCAAGTCTTCCACCTGCGCCACCGCTGCATCAATAAAGAAGTGCTTCAGGTCAAACTTAAGTTGGGCAGGGCCACGCAGCGCATTTCGTTGGTCTGTCCACTCCTGTGGAACGTTTTTCGGATAGGAGTAATCGAGTCCACGGATGATAGGGGCAAAGCGTACTCCTGTTGACTCGACCTGCGCTTGAAACGCACTTCCGGTATACCAACAGACTTCATGCCCCCGGTTTACTAACTCACGTGCGATCGGCAGGACTGGACTCACATGCCCCACCACTGGAATCGTACCGATTAGAAATTTAGCCATCCCATCTCCTGACATCCCGTTGATCGATAGAATTTTGCATGAATGCGAACGCTAATCGAATTTGGGGCACTATTACAAGTTCGCATAGGTAGCGGTAATTTGTGCAGATCTAATATTAAACCATTCAATTCAGTGGAAACACCACAGCTCAGAGCGTATAGGAGCTGGTATCAAAAACTCTTACCATGATTGACCCAAACTTCGGTGTTTTCAGATGCATAACACATGATCTTTCACACCCACATAACTGTATCAATAAAAATCATTGAAGAGTTTCGGAACTTCGTCGGACGAAGGGTCTGAGGCTGTTCAAGCGATTCCCCTTGCTTATGTGAGAAGTCGAATTTGTGCGCCGCGTGATATGAGTGCAGGCGCAGCGATCGCACTTCAAACCGCAGCGGATAAAGTATTAGCGTCGCTCTATTGAAATAGATGTTTCTTATTATGTTTAAGATGTTCGTAATATATGGGATGCTACCAGCACCCCGGTTGAACTAAGACAAGCCAACTTAAACGATTCTGCAAGCATTGCCGCAAAGAGAACAGCGACTAGCGGTGTCGTTGGATTAATAACACCGCTCATCAGCAGTAGCTAGTCAGATACCAAAATAATTGGCAGATTCTAAGTAGTCGTTATGAATTCTGCCGTCCGGCATTTTTGCTCCTTTCAAGTTTGCCTTGCTTAGATTAGCTCCTTTCAAAGTCACCCAATTGAGGTTGGCATTCCCTAAGTCTGAATTGCTCAGGTCTGAACCACTCAAATTTGCCCCGGTAAGATCGACACCATTCAAATTTGCTTTAATGAGATTAAGTCCTTTTAAACTTTGTAATCTAAAATTTCTCTCTCCAGATGCATATCTTTTCAGAACTTCATTGGCATCCATATTGGTTGCCTCGCAACGTGTAGCGTCGTCGCCGTGTATATCTATATTATAACAGCGGCAAATATCATCTTAAAGGCGATCGCCAGCATCGCAAAGCCAAACACCTTCTCCAGCAGCACACTGGTAGAGATCTCCACAAGATCTCCATATTTTTATCCTATTATCAATATAAATGGTGAAGCGTATAGGGGGGTACGACGTTGATGAGTTCAGAGACACCACTGCACTG
>CAXUIV010000388.1:0-5225 GCA_964250875.1 uncultured bacterium | reverse complement strand
ATTTTCGGGCATACTGGGTTCAACTGGCTGAGGCCAAGAAATTTCTGCATCATTGAGATGAGAAGTTCCATCTCCTCTAGCAACAGTAATTTGAATTTCGACAGCGCGACCGAGGATATCATGTACCACATCGGCGATAGTTTTAATGTAGTACTTCTGCAACCAGTTTCGAGCAAAGGGGTTAGGAGTAAGAATTACCAGGCAATCATTCTCCAACTGCTCGGCACTGGCAGTCTTGATCCAAGTTTCAAATGTGGGGCGGCTCAATTGTAGTTGTAGACGCTCTAGTACCTGACTCCAGAGACTCTCAAGGGAAGGTTCCAATGCTAACGACCTCTACTGCTAACCGTCACAATAAGGAACATGAACAAGCAACTAATTTAGCAAACTACGCACTCTACTATTTTGATAACCACAATGTTACGCAGTTATTTTTGATACTAGTGTGTGCGATTTATGGTATAGCTCTACTAGTACAGGATTGTATTGTCCACTAATTGACTGCTCCTAAAGATTAAATACTGATGAAGACAATGCGCCGCGATACTAACCTAAAAAATTCTCAGTTGGATGAATTGAACGAAGGCTACGACAGCCTAAGCCTCAATCCTCTGGCTGGTGAGACCGACGAGCCAACTCAGCTAGCTTGGCGGCAAGGCACTGTTCACTTTATAACATTGCTAGCTGGGATAGGACTGATTCTTAGCGGCTGCTCAAAGCCTTCTAGTGTTTTCTCATCCGAACAAACTGAACCTATTGTTAACTCTGGAAGCAGCGATCGCACGAGTTCCCCAGACCCCGCAGATTCTAACTTTATTGTTGCGGCGGTGAATAAAGTAGGACCTGCGGTTGTGAGAATTGATTCTTCCAAGGCATTAGGCAGTCGGGCACCAACCGACGACCCCTCAACACGGCAGTTTGGTGAGGGGGGAGGGCAATCTGAACCATCTAAGAGAATAGTACGAGGTATTGGCTCTGGATTTATTGTTGATGCTAGCGGTCAAATCTTAACCAATGCTCATGTGGTTAACGGTGCTGATACCGTAGAAGTGACGCTCAAAGATGGTCGCAGTTTCAAAGGGCGAGTGCTGGGCGAAGACCAAACAACCGACGTTGCCGTTGTTAAAATTCAGGCTAGTAACCTCCCTGTTGTCGCCATTGGGAATTCCGATACCCTTAGACCCGGAGCCTGGGCTATTGCGATCGGCAATCCCTTAGGTCTAGACAACTCCGTCACAGCGGGAATTATCAGCGCAATCAACCGTTCTAGTAGCCAAGTGGGTGTGCCCAACGAACGTGTCGGCTTTATTCAGACCGATACTGCGATCAACCCTGGTAACTCTGGGGGACCACTATTAAATTCGCGTGGTGAGGTCGTTGGCATTAACACAGCCATCATCAGTGGTGCTCAGGGGTTAGGATTCGCGATTCCGGTTAATACGGCACAGGGCATAGCACAGCAACTTATTGCTAAGGGAAAGGTTGAACACGCCTATTTAGGCATTCAAATGACGGCGCTAACACCTGAAGTTAAGCAAAAGCTAGGTGAAGTCTCCAATGGTCGTTTTCGGGTTACAGCGGATCAAGGGGTTTTGCTTATTCGTATCGTCTCCGGTTCTCCAGCTGCTCAAGCGGGGCTACGAGTAGGCGATGTCATTCAAAAAATTAACAACCAGTCTG
This sequence comes from uncultured bacterium, assembly GCA_964250875.1. Taxonomy (GTDB): domain Bacteria; phylum Cyanobacteriota; class Cyanobacteriia; order Cyanobacteriales; family Chroococcidiopsidaceae; genus CAXUIV01. The sequence continues at coordinate 3,545 of CAXUIV010000388.1, read as the reverse complement.
TTACTACACCTGATGAAGTGCAACGGCTAGTAGAGAGAAGTAAGGTGGGTAGTCAGTTACAAATGGAAGTGCAGCGTAACGGGCAGTCTACGCAAGTAGCGGTACGAACTGCATCTTTACCAGTGCAACCTCCTGAGAGTTAATCCGGGTTGATTTTGTTTACGCGAAGATGCAAAGGTAGTGATTATGGCTGAATTACTGGAAATTGCTGAGTTAGGCAACCCCATACTACGGCAGCAGAGCGTTGCTGTTGAGGATGTTCGCTCCGAGCATATTCAAAAACTGATTGATGACTTGATCACCACAGTTGGTAATGCCAATGGCGTCGGCATTGCAGCTCCTCAAGTAGCTGAGTCTTGCCGACTGTTTATTGTTGCCTCCCGTCCTAATCCTAGGTATCCGACTGCGCCCACGATGGAACCAACTGCCATAATTAATCCCCAAATTCTTGCTCATTCAAATGAAACTACTGAGGGGTGGGAGGGTTGCCTGAGTATTCCGGGAATTAGAGGGCTTGTGCCTAGATATCAAGCGATCGAGGTTCAATATACCGACCGAAAGGGCCAACTGCAAAAGCAAGAGTTAACGGACTTTGTTGCCAGAATCTTTCAGCACGAGTATGACCATCTTGACGGCATCGTGTTTTTAGACCGACTAGAAAGCACACGAAATATTGTTACAGAGCTAGAGTATCAAAGACAGATTCGACACCTTGGCTGAGGTTGTTTGTTATTAGTCTGTTGCTGCCTTAGTATTTACATCCGCTCTAAAACTGGAATTCCTAGTAAGGATAATCCTAGTTTTAGAGTTTTAGCTGTTAGATTACACAATATCAAACGGGATGTTCTCTGGGGTTCTGCTGCTGAGAGTATAGGGCACTGGTCATAGAATTGGTTGAATTTCTGACTTAGCTCAAACAGATATTGGCACAAGCGGTTAGGCAGTAGATCTTCTTCTACATAACCTAGTATCTCGCTTAGCTTTAGTAAGTGCTTGGCAAGTGCTAGTTCGGTCTCTTCCTGTAGCAGGATTTTGGCATCTGCTCCTAGCTGCTCAAAATCAATCTGCCCTCTGCGACTGATCCCCTGAACTCTAACATAGGCATAGAGCATATAGGGTGCAGTATTGCCCTGGAGAGCAAGGGTTTTGTCGTAGCTAAAAATATAGTTACTGGTACGATTTTGGCTGAGATCGGCGTACTTGACTGCACTCACCCCAACGACCTGAGCGGCGTGGTCAACAAATTCTTCTGTTTCCTCACGGCCTTCTTCTTTCAGTCTAGATCTCAGGTCCGCACGGGTATGGGCGATCGCTTCAGCCAGTAGATCATGCAACAGTACCGCTTCCCCAGAACGAGTTTTCAACTTCTTGCTGTCTTCTCCAAGTACCAAACCAAAGGGAGCATGAATAAATGACTGATCGGTAATCCATCCTGCTCGCCGTCCCACCTGAAAAATCTGGATGAAGTGATTAGTTTGTTCTGCCCCTACAGGATAAATAACTCGCTGTACCTTGTCTACTTGAACGCGATAACGGATCGCGGCTAAATCTGTGGCGGCGTAGTTATAGCCTCCATTCGACTTTTGAACAATCAGCGGTAAGGGCTTGCCTTCCTGATTGGTGAACCCCTCCAAGAAAACGCACTTTGCCCCTTCATCCTCTACTAGCAGTCCTAGTTTGTCTAACTCTTCTATAACTCCTGGCAACAATGAGTTATAAAAAGATTCACCCCGCTCAATGAAGGGAGCAACTCCTAGCAAGTTATAAATGACCTGATAAGCTCGACTGGATAGTTGACAAACAATTTTCCATGCAAGCAATGTCTCCTCATCTCCCGCCTGTAGCTGTACAACTGCCTGTCTAGCGGTTTCACGAAACTCCTCGTCTGCATCAAACTGTGTCTTTGCTGCACGGTAGAACGAAGACAAGTCTCCTAAATTTAGATTCTCAGTTGTTGTCAAAGCTTGCGGGTATGCCTCTCGCAAATAGGCAATGAGCATCCCAAATGGCGTTCCCCAGTCTCCTATATGGCTGATTCGTAGGACATCATGCCCCAAAAATTCTAAAATTCGCGCAAGGCAATCTCCAATCACAGCCGGACGTAGATGCCCTACATGCATTTCCTTGGCAATATTCGGGCTGGGGTAATCTACAATTACCCGCTGAGGATTCCTCGTCAGTGCAACTCCTAACCGAGGATCAGTCTGAATTGCTTTGAGTTGTGCTTCTATATAAGCTGTTTGCAGCTTCAGATTGATAAAGCCAGGACCAGCTATTTCTGGTGGTTCGCAAATATCAGTCACGCTCAGATGCTGAATGAGCCTCTCCGCAATTGAGCGTGGCTTTTGCCCTAACTGCTTGGTTAAAGACAAGGCGATGTTTGACTGGTAGTCACCAAATTTAGGATTGCTCGCAGGTACCAGTATTGGGTCTACCCCAGCGTAATCAGATCCAAAAGCGGCGACTAAAGCCTGCTCAAATTTATGTCTTAGTTGCTCTAGTGTAACATTCATTACAATTTATGTTGCTGACGAATCGAGTCTCATACTTAAATCTAACCAGGCAGATTGGGTAACAGGGGCACTGCTGGAGATATAGTCCACACCTGTTTCTGCCACAGCACGAATGGTGTCGAGAGTGATATTGCCTGAGGCTTCGATTTTAATCAGACAGTTGTGCTGGTGAATCATTTGTACTGCCTGACGCATTAGGTCGAGGGACATATTATCAAGCATGATGATGTCCGCTCCGTGCTGTAAGGCTTCTTCTACCTGAGCCAAGGTCTCCGTTTCTACTTCTATTGTCAAAGGATAGGGGATTGAGCTACGGATGCGCGTGACTGCTGCGCTGATACCACCAGCTGCCGCGATGTGGTTGTCCTTGATCATGACTGCGTCATCCAGCCCCATACGGTGGTTTGTTGCCCCTCCAACTTGAGTTGCATACTTTTCCAATAATCTTAGACCTGGTGTGGTTTTTCGGGTATCTACGAGTTGAGCGGGTAGGTCAGCGATCTTATCGGCATATCTACGAGTCAGGCTTGCAATGCCGCTTAAGCGCATCGCTATGTTCAAAGCAACCCGTTCTCCAGTGAGGAGGGCATTCAGTGGGCCTTCAAGCTGAGCCACTGTCTCTCCTGAACCACACCATTTACCTTCAGGAGCAATAGGAACGAAGCTAACTTTTTCGCTCAGCAGCTGAAACACTCTTCTGGCAATTGGCAAGCCAGCAATAATACCTGCGGATTTAGCTACCCATAACCCTTGTCCTGCAATCTCTTCTGCTAATAGACCTTGAGTCGTGCGATCGCCCCGGCCTACGTCCTCTAACAGCCAGCCACGCAACAGCGGATCCATTACCAGCAGCGGCGGCAAAATTCCAGCAGTACTCACAATTTAGTCACTTCCCCATTCGCTTCCAAAGAATAATTTAGCCTAAATCCTTTGCCCAGTGAGGTTTTGAGGAAATTTAGAATTTATTTCAAAAAAAGAGTTGACAAAAGCCTTAAGCAGTTGATAGATTAAATAAGCGCCAGAAGGGAGGGC
>CAXUIV010000387.1:0-5254 GCA_964250875.1 uncultured bacterium | reverse complement strand
AAGAAAAAGATTTGTTGCTCCTTCGCTTTAGCCTCTTGCCGCTGAGTATCACCTCGAATTTCATGGAAGTAAACAAAACCTCCTAACCCTAGTGCTAGGAGCAGCAAGATTAAAGTTGTCCGCTGTAGCTTCATCGTCTTCTCCACCAGAGCATAGCCCCTGCTCCAAATCCGATTAACGGTAAAAGTAAGAGAGAGGACCAACTTAATAAGCTGGCTTGCTGCGGTGTCATGTTAATGCGGCGATTTTTTGCTTCCTTAGGGCGAATGGAAAGGGGCTGGTCGTTCTGCTGACTGAGCCAGCTGATTGAATTGAGGAAGACATCTCCATTCAGTTGCTTATCAAACAAACCGTCAGTGGCAAAATCTGAATTTCCGACCACCACCAGCCGTGACTCATTTGACCTCTTTTCAGGTTCCGGCTGAAATGGTGTGGGCAATGGCGTTGGAGAAGCTGTCGGGTTCACGCTAGGCTTAACATCTGACGGCTTTGATGTGGTAGCTGGTACAGGAGTTGGGGCGCTAGGACTGGGGCCAGACTTGAGCTGCTTTGACTCCGTTTTCAGCTCCACTTTGCGGCTGGCAGCTACACCCAAAACCAAGGGACCTTTGCGATCGCTCTTGGGATCGAATTTCAAGTTCTCACTCTTGAGATTAACCTTAGCCCAACTTTGAGGATAGGGTTTGGTAAGCAGCAAAGGAGTCTCCTGGACACCAGCCACTGAAGTGACTTCAATGGGCCGTGCGAATCGGTAGAACGAAATTCCATTACCAAAATCTTTCGTGATAGGGTGGTTGCCATAGCTTGTCACGATAGGAACAGCAGGACCGAAGCCCTGAACCGTTCCAGAGACATCAATTGCCACACCGTCACCGAGCTTGATTCCCCAATCTCTCAGCAGCGAATCCAGGTTTGGTTTTGTATCGGGGTCAAGCATGAGCAGCAAGCTACCACCTTGACTGAGGTAATTACTTAGGGCTTTTGCTTCTTGGTCAAACAACCCTCGCTTCGGCCCAGCCAACACCACAACTGTGGCATCTTGAGGAATTGGCTGTTGCGTTAGATTAAGCGGCTCACTCGTATAATTTTTATCTTTTAACGCGCTCACTGCTTGTGAGAGTCCACCCTGAGGCTCTAAGAGAGGACGTTCACCATGTCCCTGGATGAAGTAAGCCTTGGCAACCTGTTCGCGTAATTGCTCCAAGCCATTAGTCAACTTAACTTCCGACAAGCGCTGCTGATCGTTCACCACCTGGAGCGATCGCCGCTGCCCTTTTGCCTCTAGATAGACCTCTCCAAACTCTTTGACTCCAAACTTTTGCGCTAGTTCTGGCTTGGCTTGCGGGTCAACATATTCAAAGCTGAACTGCGAACTCTGACGCCGATAATTCTCCAGTAGTTCCTGGTCTTGGGGATTCGGATTACGGTCAAATATCCATACCTTAACCGGATCCTGCAAGTTCCGCACCAACTGCCGCGACTCTGGTGCCAGAGTAAACAGTTGAGTTTCAGTTAAGTCCGCACGCGTAGGGTAGCGGTTAGCTAAAAAGTTAACCAGCCCCAAAATGACCAACACTGAAAGCGTGGCAACGAGTGCATTAGTACTCGTCTGGGTAGAGCGACGACTCCACCAGTTGCTCTCACGAGCTTGAAATAGCAGCCACAATCCACTCGTGACGATTCCGGCAACTACCAGACCCAGCGGCACTGGCTTCCAAGTCTCAGACACGACTCCAGCTGATAAACCCATCACAACCAGGACTGGTCCTAGCCAAAAAAGATACTGCCAAAATTTCTTTTTAAAAGTAGGAATCTTCATGTCACGAACGCTGAGAACGCAGCGCATCTATTGATTGAGCCGTGAGAAAGACGCCCAAAACAATGTAGCTAGCAAACAAAATTAGCCCACTCGTATCAAAAATGCCCTGCACGAAGTCTTCGTAGTGCTTTAGCAAAGATAGCTGGCCCAAGAATTCTCCCACCGGCCCGCCCACGGTCTTTGCCACGACATCAACTACCAGCAGTAACAAAATCAGGGCGAAGGTCAGGAAAGCAGCCAGAATTGTGCTGTCTGTCAACGAGGAAAGAAACATGCCCAAAGACAAAACCGCAGCTGCCAGCAGAATCAGCCCCGCGTGCCCCAGAAATGGCACACCCAACTGTATAGGTGGACTTGCAGCACTCAAGGCAACCACCTCAAACGCCAGTAATGGCAGCACCATTGTGATAAAAAACGTTAGCACCCCTAATAGTTTACTGATCGCGACTGCCCAATTAGTAACTGGGGAAGTCGCTAACAGTTCCAACGTTCCGCGCTTACGTTCTTCTGTATATAGACCCATTGAGAGAATCGGCACGATGAATAATAACAGCCACCCTAGCCTGTCCAGAAAGGCCCGCAGGAACTCGTAGGGAACATCAATCGGCGGCAGTGGCTCCCCCGTTTGTTGCCCCTGCAAATCGATGGCAGCAACTTGCTGAATGATGCCGCCCGGTGCCAGCAAGATCAAGACAAAAAATAACCCAGCCAGCAGCCAGAAGATACCAGCGACTAGGTAAGCCAACGGCGACACAAAATAGCTCTGCAACTCCCTACGGTAGATGGCAATGATGTTGCCCAAAATCACGCGCATTAAGTAGCCTCTCCTTCAGGTGGCAATGGCTCAACGTCAGATGAATCCTGACTTGCTTCCAGCTTCTTCTCCTCAGTTGTCAGTTGCAGGAACACATCCTCTAAAGTGGCACGAGCGCGTCGCATTTCATAAACTCCCAGTCCTGCCCCTACCAAGACGGCCACAATATCGCGACCTGGTTCGGTTCCCGGCTCTGATATGACCCGAATGGCAGCGCGTTCAGCTAAAGGGGTATCACCATGCACTGCTGCTGCCGAAATTGATTCTACCAGACGGACACCGGGCAGAACTTGCAACATTTGCTGAGCCAAAGCAGGATCGCCGTCAATCTCTATGTCATACCCGAATCCCCCCGCCATCTGTGCCACCAAGTTCTCCGGTGTATTAGTTGCCACCACTCTGCCATGGTTGATAATCGCCACCCGACTACAGGTCATGCTGACCTCTGGCAGGATGTGTGTAGACAGAATAATCGTGTGACTACCCGCGAGGCTCTTAATTAAATTTCGCACCTCGATAATTTGCCGTGGGTCTAGGCCAACGGTAGGTTCATCGAGAATAATGGCTGGTGGGTCGTGGACGATCGCCTGAGCAATGCCCACCCGTTGCCGGAATCCCTTAGACAGCTTGCGAATGAGAACAGAGCGCTTTTCTTGCAGGTTACAGCGCTCTATTGCCCGCTTCACTTGCCCATGGCGATCGCCCGCCGGTACTCCCTTGATCCGCGCCACAAAATACAGAAATCCCTCGACCGTCATCTCTGGATACAGCGGTGGTGTCTCTGGCAAATATCCTATGCGCCGTCGCACCAAGAGGGAATTCTCGTGAACATCATACCCAGCAATCCGGGCTGTTCCACTGGTTGCTGGTAAATACCCTGCCAGAATCCGCATCGTAGTTGTTTTTCCAGCCCCATTTGGGCCTAAAAAACCCACAATTTCCCCCGGTTCTACTCTAAAGGTGACATCCTGAATTCCTGGAGTCGAGCCGTATATTTTACTTAGATGCTCCGCTTCAATCATCTGACCTCATTTTTGAAGGGTAGTTAATTTGATCGACGCCAACCTCCTGCCCTCGCCCAAATTATGACTGATGAGACTGCAATTTAGAGCCTCTGACAGCTAAGGTAATGACCCTCTTTAGCTTTTGATGGTTCCAGTGAGGGATGCCAGCTTAAAGTTGAGGTAGCGCAGATAAGCGCGAATGCCATTTTGTGTGCATCAACCAATGTCCTATGATAGATGCTTCTATAAAACTGAAGATATAATTCAGTCCCTCTTGCCTTTTTCCCTCACTGGTAGACAAGATCCTTGGATACGACTGCTGATTTCGCAGTAGCATTATTAACTCAGTACAGTTTTGACTTGGGTGGTTACACTGCCCGTCAACTCGTTGACGGCTGGCTAAAAGACTACCCAGCTAACTGGATACACCAAGGTGTGATTGAGGCGCTCTATCAAGGTCGTTATAAAGCAATCTCAGTGACGCAACTCTTAGCCGCCTGGAACCGACGAGGTCAGGCATTGTATCATTTCAATCACGAATTTGAACGCTTAATCTGTAGTAAATTTCCCCAAAAGCGGACTGAGCCACCACACACCAGCACTCTGCTCACAACATCGGCTCAAGGTGACGTCCAGCGCGGCAATCAGCGCGATCGCCCATTTGTCACAGAGGCTGGCGCTGATACCGATAAATCATTTGAGCAGGTGGACCCTATTGCCAACCTCACTTCTACTAGCCGAGGGCGCGAGGAATTGGCTCAGAGGAAGATCAACAGAATTGTCGAAGATAACCAGAAGGCGGGTCCTAAAAGTGATAACCGTCTTCCCATCGAGCAATTTACTCCAGCCACCGATTTCTCTGACTTCTACACTAAACTCAGAGCCATTGCCCAGCAGTTGGAATAACGGGGTTCGGAGTGCGGAATGCGGAGTTCAGAGTGCGGGGTCAAATTCTACAACTCAAAACTCAAAACTTCCTTCAACTCCGCACTCTTCAACTAACTCAATTTGGCTGTTGTTTCAGATGCCGTAGCGGAGGGCTGGGCACCGCCCATACGAATTTCAGAAGTGAAGGATGCCATGCTAAAGCCTCCGAAACGCTTCAAAACACTCACCCGCAGTCGCAGGTTGGGACTAGCAAACCATAGTCGCTCTTCTGAAAACATAGTTTCGTACTCAGTAATCAGCGTCAGCGCTCCATCGCTGCCCACTACATAACGACCGGCAACAGGCATTTTCTCAGCATAGCCCATTTCACGCAGTAACTTACCCTCATTAGGATTACCTGGATCAGGCACTGGCACGAGTACTGTAGAGCCATTGTGTTTTTCTTCGTCCCATTCCATTGTGCCGTTCCAAGTGACCCTCGCTCCACACTGAGCAGATTTTGGGTCTATTTCGTACTGTTCGCAAAGTTTGACTACCTCTGGATGATCCTGAGGAAGCATCTCAATCGTGATGTCTGATTTGCCGTTCTCGGCTTGCTTGAAAGCCAGATGGTGACTGGTGCGATGTGAAAACCACTTACCAGCACTCTGCTGGAAAAACTCTTGAATATCCATAGAGCAAAGTATCCTACTTTAACGATTCTTAAAATTCCATTCCTTAGGGTAACAG
>CAXUIV010000386.1:0-5273 GCA_964250875.1 uncultured bacterium | reverse complement strand
AAAATAAGCATCATCGTGCCCCTACTCTCACACCACTCGCTCCTTACTTACCTGAAATTTTTCTACCCCAAGCCCTAGTCGCCGCTCGCTCGATTCAAAATGAGTATGACCGTGCCCTTGCCCTCACAGAACTGGCTCCTCACTTCCCTGAGATTCTGCCCGAAGCCCTGGTTGCCGCTCGCTCGATTCAAGATGAGCATAACCGTGCCCGTGCCCTCACAGAACTGGCTCCTCACTTCCCTGAGATTCTGCCCGAAGCCCTGGCCGCCGCTCGCTCGATTCAAAATGAGTCTTACCGTGCCCATGCCCTCAGCAGCTTGTTATCTCTGCTAGATCTCACCTCTATTGACATTCAGTTTTGGAATAAGACACTCGAAACTTTGGCTCATCATAATCGCCCAAGCTTACTAAAAAACATTCCAAAACTCAGCCCCGCTATCATTTCTCTAGGAGGTAAAGAAGCTTTAGTTGAGACAGTCAAAGCAATTCAAGATGTGTGCCGTCAATGGCCTTAACTCTCTTCGTCCAGCAACCGCTTTTTCACTCCCAACAGCGATCGCCTGCCTTCTCCCACCAAACATACATCACTAATCTTGACCCCCATTCTTACTGATTGGGTGGAATGGTGAGGTTGATAATTTGTTCGATGTGTGGAGTATAGAGAAGTGAATTAGCCCTCAACTGTTCCATAACCTCTTCCTGACCTGTCATCTCTGACCATCAATCAACCTCATCAAAATCCCTCTCATGCCTAATCAACGGCGTACCAGTCAAGCTATAGATCGATTGCTCCAATCAGTGCAGATGGGCAACCGCTCACGCTCCCTCAAATTGCGCTCTACTACAATTTCAGGAGGTAAGACTGTCTCACGCTCCTGACTATCCGCGATCACGTCACCAGGTTGAGCGAGAATGTCTTCAAGATCGATCAGCTTGCGAATCAATCGCCCCCATCGTCGCGCTCTACCAACCCTGGTGTCACGTCCATCCCGTAGGACTCCTATATCCGATACTTCTGACGTTCGAGATGTTTCTGTGGACTGAGGTAGTCTTAACGTTGACGTGCGTCATAGGTCCGCTTGTCGATGAGTTCGGCATCGGCAACTGCTTGGCAGGGGTAGATTATGCCAATCATCTCTCTCAGCTCATTTAAAGGTGGAGTCTCTAAAACCACCTCAGCTATCTGTCTTGCTTCTCTATTTTGTGGTGATGGTCCTACCTTAGTCATTGACGCTGATCTAAACCGCTCTGCTACCACTTGGAGCAGACCTGGTAACTTGCCATTCAAAATTTGTGGTGAGCGAGAAGCAACAAAGCTCATGCGTTCAGAGAAATTCGAGTTCATTATCTTTGATACCCCCGCTCGACCTAATGATGTAGAAGTTGAGGAGCTAGCGCGGGGGTGTGATTTGCTGATCACTCCTACCCCACCTGATCTTCTAGCAATGGACACTATGGCGCTTATGGCAACTTCCCTGTCTTTGGGAGAGGCACTCGACTGACTGGCAACTGATGAGGTCAGTCATCTCTACCAGGGGTGTGGGTAGCGAAGCTGCAACAGCCCGCAAAGTAACGAGAAAAAGCTTGATATAGCAAGAATTTCAGGCTATGCAACCCGTTCCAGATTCAGGCGCTTTGACAGGTCAAGATGGAACGTGCCATAGGGGTTGATATGGGCATAAATCAGTGGCGTTAAGCCTCTCATGTCTTCTGCTTGCAAAAGTTGCTGCCATTGCGGATCGCTCAGCACTTGCTGGATCATCAGCGTGTTGACATAGACCACACACATCTGCAACAGATGCAGAGACAGCAGGGCAATTTCCTGGTCGGCTCGATTGTTGCTGGCAATTTCGCCACTCTTACCATAGAAGATAAAACTGTTGGCACTATTCCAGTTCTCCACCACGTTCAGCCCTTCATGAATCTCCTGACGCAACGACTCGGACTCCAGATATCGGCAGAGAAACAGCGTCTTGATGACCTTGCCCAGTTCAGCGAGTGCTTGGTAGGTGGGATGTTGGGGGTTGCCTCGGCGGAATCGGCTCAAGATTGCTTCGGGTTCGGCAATTCCCAATCGCAATGCAGTGGCATACTTGACCATCTGGTCATACTGCGTCCGAATTAACTCCCACCGGATGGGGCGAGTGAGAACCACCTGCAAATTCGGATATGCCTCTGTCATACCTGCTTCCGGTCGGTAGAGCTTTTGAACCTGAATGTTTTTAAGCCGAGGCAGTAGCTCGAAGCCCAGCAGATGGCTGAAGGCAAAGCCAATCTCGCTTTGACCGTGGGTATCGACATAGTTCTTTTGCAAGTCCATCTCGGTGTCGTGCCGCAGCACTCCTGTGATCATCGCTGCCACTTCTGATGAGGAACAGGTTTTGAGTTGGGAATAGATGCAAGCGGATTTCCTTTCGACGTGCCAGTAGACCATCACGCCCCGCCCTCCATAGCGAGAATGCCATTCGGTCGTCAAATTCTGTTCCCAAGCTCCAAACTGTTTCGAGTCACTGGCACAGGCGACACTACCGTCGCCCCACACTTGAGGATGACGCACCTGTAAGGTGGCATCCACAACCTGGACAATCGCTTGCCGCAGTAATTCAGGCTGGATAAATCGTCGCCGAATATAGCGCAGTTCATCTCGACTCACCTCCGGGGTGGCTGCACTGACTCGCTTCAGTCCGGTATTCGTTCCCAGCGCATACAAACACAGCAACAGTCGTTTTTGCACCACCTCGGCAGGGAGAAATTCTCGCGTTGCAGCCGTTGCCAAACATTGGGTGAAGCCAATCCGCAGGTCGGCTTCTTTGAGCATATCCAGTAAACTGGTCATCGACCAGCGCTCCACCAGGGCACTTTTGAGTCGCACTAACTGTCGCGGTTCGGACTGGGCCGTGAGCGGTGACAGTTGAATCCAGCCATTTCGCTTTTCGAGCAATTTGACTTTGGTATTACTGGGCAGGGTGTCGTTGAAAGCCGCGAGAGACTGCTTCATCTGCTGCTGCAACCCTTGAATAAACACTTCCGCATCGACAGGCTGCTGGAGTGCCTGGTAGTAGGCAGTTCGCTGGGTGTCAAAATCCCCTGGCAGGTCTTGCTCTGGATTGCGATAGCGATCTGCTCCGACCACCCAAATCTCTTTGCAGCGCAGTCCAATTCTTAATGCTTGCAGCACGACGATCTCGAAATTGACGCGCTCTATTGTCTCCTCGCCTTCGCCAGTGGATTCCAATAAAACGTCTCGCCAGCTGCCCCGCAGCAACGCCTCTAAAGGCAAGTTTTCCTCATCCGGGAAGTAGCGATCTGGAGAGTTGGCGTATTTCTTCAGCAATGCCAGACTTTCAATAATCGGTTGATAGCTCGTGTTATTGGAGCGAAATTCTAGCAACTCCAATAACAGTGGCAACATTCGGCGGTAGTGGTACAGGTAGGATCGTCGCAGCACCTTGTGAACACGCTGGCGGTAGGTTGTGCCGTTTGATGAGAGTTCCTCGACTAGACTTTTCAGAATCTCTGGAGCCGCCACAGGGTAGATGACCTCCTGTACCGTTCCTTCGGGGTGCGCTAATGCTGCCTGAGCAATTTGATACAGCAACTGCGTCTTGCTCTCGACCCGCTTGAATTCATGAGTTAACTGCTGCGTCACCCGATATTCCGCTTTGCTGCTTAGTTTATGAATGATCCCCAACAGCATATCGATGAGGTTATCGGTGATCTCCTGTCCCCGTTGCCAATAGAATGCCGACAAGAGGGTATAACGAACAGCAGCAGGATGCCGCCGTAATTCAACCTGTCGTTCGGTCGCCGCTCGCCGTCTGTAGCGAGTTACTAATTTGGTCGATACGCCGCTAAACAGATCGCTTGGGATGTTGAGTTGACGAACGAGTTGAAGTTTTTCTGCTTCCTGGAACAGATGTGATAAACCTGCCCCAGCAGGTTCCGCAGATAAGCTTTGAAAGGGTAGTCCTGCCATCAGCACAGTGCCATCGGAATCGCCCAGTTTTGATACCGCACTGTCGATAGGGGTTCGCAGGAGCTGGTCGAGTTCTTGGCAAGTTTGGGCTGGCAGTTTTGCAACGATACCCTGGCAAAATTCGCGTTCATGCTGGTGGAGAGCAGAGCGCACGATCCGCTCCAGATGCTTATTCCCCAGACCCTCGACACCTAATTCGCGTGGACGTTGATTAGCAGCTTGTTCCAAGACGGGGAGATCCTGAGATTGGGGTAGAATAGTCAGACGTAGCCAATCTTTGAGGTCACGAGCGTCTTGAGTCGTAGGGCGACGGAATCCACAGAACTCTCGGATCTGGCGGCGATGATAAGTTGCACTGCGACTGTGCCAGTCATAGTATCGAAAATGCTCAGGTTCAACATTGACCTGCCGTGACAAATACCGCAGGACTGCTTTAGGAATTTCTGCTCCAGAGTTCGGGAATCGTCCCTCGCGCTGAAAGAATTTCAGAAGGACAGCATAACCCAGCCGAGTTGAACGTGTTTTGTTGCCCAGTAGCTCTAACTCTCTGGGGACTAAAGTCCACTCTTCAATCAACTCCTGAAGTTCCCAATCGCGTTTCATCCCTGAGCCTCGCATGAATTAGCGCAGCCAGTTTATCAGTTCGTTGTAGGAACTGAGTCTTGCCATGAGAAAAACGGTTGGTATAATCTAGGATAGTCGCTTCAAACCCTTGCTATATAAGGCTTTTTCTCTCTACTTTGCGGGCTGTTGCAGCTTCGCTACCCACACCCCTCCATCGCCTTGACCTCTGACTCTGCCTCTAGCTGCAATCGATTGTTGGTTGATAGTGATCGCCTCTACTTTTGTCCCTGCTCCATCGCCTCTACCAGCTAACTGCGCCCCTCTGCCCTCTGCCCTTATGCCGGTCCTGACCCCTGCTAGCTGCCTTGAACTGCTTTGAGTAGCTTCTAGATGGCGATCGCCCTTCTACTGCCCCATTGCCCCACTACTGTATCAAATTAAAGCTAGCCGTGATCCCTTCGGGCTGCGCTTCGCTATCGCTCATTCATCCGTTCTGTTTGTCGTTTTTTACGTAACAAAGGCATTGAATCCCATATTCCGCACTTCCTAACATAGTCGAAAGCATTTTCACAAAAAACCGCCATTCTAGGGATCGGGACTACAATAAATTCTCAATAAGTATCTTATTATCGACAGCCAGGATACACTTCTTTATACGCTGATTGATTCGCTAACGGTATCAGGTGCTTGCCACATCCCACTTTCTGTCGCTGTGTTCAATAAAAATCAAAAC
>CAXUIV010000385.1:1615-5276 GCA_964250875.1 uncultured bacterium | reverse complement strand
TGTTCTCAGCAGTAGGTGCAGGTGCAGCGGCAGGCTCTGGTGCAATAGGTTTAGCGCAGGCTGTTGGGACGGTTAGTGTCGCAAAGTTCTTTGGGTTGTTTACTACCGAAGTAGCTATTTCCCAACTTGGTGGTGCTGCGGCCTTACAGGGGGCAGTGGCTTGGCTAGGTGGTGGCGGCTTGGGCCTTGGTGGGGTTGTACTTGGAGGCGTCACGCTTGGTCCAGCCTTGGCTGTTAGTGGCTTCATCCTTGCTGGTAAAGGTGAGGAGGCTTTAACGAAAGCACGGGAATATGAAGCTAAGGCCAACACCGAAATCGCTACAGTTACAGCCGCTAGAGATTTTCTGCAACAAGTGAAGCAGCGGATTACTGAATTAAGTGGACTGGTAGAGGATTTGAATACTCGCGCTGTTCTGAGCCTCAACGATCTTGAGTCTCAACCATTCGACCGGAACAGAGACGCCAGCAAATTTCAGCAGACAGGGCTTCTAGTAAAGGCGCTTGCAGAAATCACGAAAACTCCTGTTTTAGACATTGAAGGTAATCTGAACCCTGCGACTGCAACCATCAAAGCGAAGTATCGTACTTTAAGAGGAATTTAAAAATGCCAGTCAAGAAAGTCCCTGGAGCAATGGTTATGCAGGCAGTAGCAATCATGAATCCTGCCGAATGCCTACAGCAAATATTCTCAGTATGTACCGACTATTTGAAGATTGCTGAGCAAGAGCGGACTAAGCGGCGGGAGATTGAAGCCTGGGAGCAGGAAACACTTGCCAAGATTAATGCTCAGCGAGATTTGCTGATGGCATACCTTGATCGCTCCTTTGATGAACGAGCAGAAAACTTTCGTTCTTTGTTTTGTGTTGTTGATCAAGCGATCGCCACTGGTAATAACGATCAACTAGCATTAGCTTTGCATTCGATCACAGAAATAGCTAAGTCTAGCCCGTTCAAAGAGCTTGCTAATTTAACTTCCGTCCGGATAGCACTCGACGATCCGAACCACGAATGGTCGTTCTGAGCTTTCGGTCTAAGACATCTAGCTTAAAACATTGATTATAAGTCTAATCTGAAGTGTTGCTCTAGGCAGCTTTAAGATGATGACGCGTGATGCACTGACAGTCATCTCTGGCGTCGTAATTGCTGCAACAGTCGGTGAAATGTTGCGGTGTACCCGACTGGGAAAGGCAAAGTTAGAGAAGCTGAGGACGAGCGCTCGCCCTCCCTCTGCACCCAATCGGGAGGATTTTTCACTAAAAAGCTACACATCGTCCTTGTAATCAAGATATGCGCTTGTAAGCATATGATCTGTAGGGCATAATATTATATGGAGTGGGTTGTCGAGTTTCATGAGGATTTTGAGCCAGAGTTCGATCGATTAGCGGAGAAAGTGCAGGATGAGTTGCTTGCTCGCGTACAGTTGCTTGAATACTTTGGTCCAATGCTAAAGCGTCCGCACGTAGACACACTTAAAGGATCAAGACATGCCAATTTAAAGGAGCTACGGTTCGATGCTGCCGATGGCGTTTGGCGTGTAGCCTTCGCTTTCGCTCCAACGAGACGGGCAATTCTACTGGTTGCTGGGGATAAATCAGGTACTAGTGAAAAGCACTTTTATAAAGTATTGATTGAGAGGGCAGACACTCGATTTGATGCTTACTTAGAGAAATTGAAAGGGAGAAGTTGAGAATGGCAACTTTGAAGGAAAAGATTGAACAATTACCAGTAGAACGGCGGCGAAAGGTAGAAGAACGAGCAGCTCAACTAATTTCTGAAGAGATGACACTACAGAGCCTTCGTCAAGCACGCAAACTTACACAAGAAAAAATGGCAGAACTTCTCAACATCCGTCAAGAAAACGTTTCTCGTCTGGAGAAAAGAACAGATTTACTGCTTTCGACACTGAGAAGTTATGTCAATGCAATGGGAGGAGAGTTGAGGCTTGTGGTTGAATTTCCTGATCGCCAGCCTGTGTTCATTTCCGACTTCTCAAGTCTAGAAGAGAATGAAGACGATCAAAATGCACCGCTTACTCACAGCTAGCGAGTTAACGTGCTAACTGAGAGCAACTTGAAGTCAGCTAGACAACCAATTTTATTAGTCTAACTCTGGCTGATTTGTGGCTTGTCTCAGCCAAGCAACTAGGTCTGCTTCACCAGAGATGTCCAATAGAGCCTCAGCTAAATTCTCTAGCTGAACAATTGTTAATTGCTGAATCCGCGTCCGCAATCCAGGCTTCAGCGGCGAGACACGGCGGGAAAGTAGCCGCATAATCAAAGCTAGAGCCTCTTGCTGCTTGACCTCTTCCTTGACTTCCTGCTTGACCTCTTCCTTGACTTCCTGCCTGACTTCCTCCTTAACTTCCTGCCTGAGTTCCTGGTAGTACCTAGTCTTTCTTAGGTCATCGCGAGTAAACATTTTGGCAAACTCCTGACGGCTGATACTGGGTAATTTATACAACACGATCGTCCCAATCAAATCTAGCACCTCCTGCTGAAGGCGCTCATCCACCAGTTCTGAACGGGTTTTCTCAACCAGCTGCTTAACTCGCTTGGGAGTCCTCTTTTTAGTCTCCACGATTAACTTTACAACACCAATCCCCAAAGATTGCTCAGCGACATCTTCTAACTGATCCAAATACAATCGAGTGACTTGAGGCAACCCTAGTAATGCCCGATATGGTTCTACTTTAGTTGGTTCTAAACTCCGTCTGGCAAAAATCACTACCGCTTGCCAAGCTTGAGTCGGTGCATAAAGACGCAAATAGAGAAAAATCTCACAAAAGAAACGAGCGTAGAACTCTGGATCTTTCTGAAATTGAACTTCAAGAAAAAAGATAGGGTATCCAATTCGGTTAACAGTTGGCAAAAATAACCCATCAATGCGAAACGCAGTTTGTTTCAACTCCACCGAGGAAAACTTGTAAACACTGGATTCAGACGGGTTACGATCAATCAGTTCGAAAAAGATTTCAGGAAATGTTTTAAACAGACGATAAAAAATGGAATCTGTCTTCATAAGAGCTGAGACAAGTCTGCCTGCTATTTTAAACCGTTATCGGCTCAGATACATGCACTATAAACATTATGTTAGAATAGAATAGAACTAAATGTTTGTAATTGCGCTTCAGCCCGAAAAAAAACTCAACTGCAAACAAGAAGCTAGCTTTAAATTTAGTGTAATTCAACCTAAGTAAACTCATCGAAAAAGTTTTTATTAATCTCATAAACTGTTTTTGGAATCAAACCAAGTTCTAAATTCTCGAACATTGTGACTAGTTTATCAGCATCAACTAACTCTATTGGTGAAGCCCCATCACGCGCTGCCTCTCTACGAGCCTCGATTGTAAAAGTCCCAGTAGTAATAAATATACCCTTATCCGCTCGACCCATCATCGCTCCTCGAAAATCTCGGATTTGTGCTGGTCCAACGGAGTTACTGTAGCGCTTGCATTGAAATAGAACTCTAAAACTCAAAAGCGGATTAATTTCTAGAATTCCTTTCCCATCGATTCCACCATCCCCAGCTTTGCCAGTTACTTCAACCTGTTGAAAACCTGATTCTCGCAGTAGCCTTTGGCAAAGTTTTTCAAAACCACCAGGGGATAAATTTTTAAGAAGTTCTAATAGCTCTTGACGATAATCTATAAAACCACTAGAGG
>CAXUIV010000385.1:0-1605 GCA_964250875.1 uncultured bacterium | reverse complement strand
TTCTACCTCAGGTTCTATGTCAGATAAATTATCGGCTACAGCATTTTTATTCTTGAAGCTTTGTTGAACTGTCTGAAAAGTCATCAAAGCCTCTTCTGATGTAAAGTTTAAGGTAATTCCTTTTTCCGTTAAGCTCCATACTCCTCTATTAGAAGAGTCAATCAACCCAGCTTTTGAGAGGTAAAATTTCGCCCAAGCTACCTGGTTGTCAAAGCGAGATGAGCCACTAGGCAACTGCTCATTAAGGACTTCATCATTTAACTGTAGTGTTTCGGATACAAGTTGTCGCACTTCTGATGGTGTTCCTGAATTACCTAACTTTTTTAGCGCTGTAATAATTGGTTCGAAATACTTGACAAATTGCGGTCCATTCATGTAAAACTCTTTTTTTAGATAACATTACCTTTAGAATACCCATTTGGAACGACGAGTACTCCCCTGAAAATCTTAACTAAAAAGTTGCTTTTATATTCTGTCCCGAAAAGATAGAGGGAACTAGGCGATTGGAGACAGCGATCGCATGTTTCAGCGTTAAATAAAGGACGTGTTCAAGCGGGCGGCAGCCAAGGCGGACTTGGAAGCAATCAGCGATGAAGTGGATTAACTTTCTAGATAAGCTTGCAATAGAACAATTCGTGAACGACTGCCATGACCAATGCCTTTGCCCCTAATGATGAAGAAATCCTACAAACTTCTATCCAGCAGAGCCTGCAAGAAATTGCCCTGCAAATGGAGAATCCTATTGACGAGAGAGCAGCAGAGCGGCTTTATCACGAGGCGAGTAACCTGCTCAGTCACATTCCTCATGCCCCCATCACCCGTGCCCGTTTAGCAGGGACATTGCTGGTGTATCAAGTACAGAACACGGAGCGTGAGGAAGTAGAGTGGTTCAAATCTCAGGTGCAGCAGTGCCCCGATGATGAAGATGTTGAGGGATTGATTGAATCGATTCACCGTACCGACTCGCTGTGAAATTAGATAGGGTAAAACAATCTAGTCTGGCGGCTTAACCGTATTAAAGGTTAAGGAAACCTACGACCACGGCAGCAGCAATACTCGCAGCGTCATCGAAGGGTTGAGACAAACTGGTTCCATGATCACCAGCGCGGCATTGCTGATGATAATCGTCACCGGGGCCTTTGCCTTTACCAGCATTATCTTCGTCAAAGCGTTGGGGCTGAGCATCTCAATCGCAGTACTCATTGAGGCCACGCTGATCCGCACCATTCTCGTGCCCACCACCACGCAACTCAGGGGCAAATGGAATTGGTGGACCCCCGATTTCTGCGTCTTGATTGGTTCAGCTTCAAAAACTAAGACTTTTGCTGAGGTAGATCATCAACTTTTTGGATGATGATCCAGCTTTAGTACTGAAGTACGATTTTGTCATTCGCCACTAAATTGTTATCTAAAAGACACTTAAGGCCATGGAAAACACTTTTTTTGATCGCACCTTTAAAGATAGCGAGGGTAATATCGTTATTGCTCAGCCGCCAAACCTGCCGCTCATTGTTTGGCTGGTAGCAACTTCACTCGAATTTGTTTTTACAAGCGGCAAGATCCACACAGGTTTAGATTTAGTCGCGTTCGGATCTTTGTTCACCT
>CAXUIV010000384.1:0-5276 GCA_964250875.1 uncultured bacterium | reverse complement strand
GCGATCGCCCGATGAGAAAGTCAGCGTGGGCCAGCTCTCAGCGGAGTTTGCATCTGCCCAATCCGTCGGTAGCAGCCGACTGCGGAGTACGACATCGTTCGCCTCCAGCGTTTCTTCATAGCTGGTAAACACCCGTTTGGCGTCTTCAAAAGCGCGACCTACCTGGTTATTAGAGGAAAAGTCCAGCGTTGCCAAAGCATCTTCTACCTTGGTTGCTTCCCCCGCAATCAGCGCGTCGAAGGCATCATTCACCGGACCCATCAGTGAGGGACCGATCAGAGGCCAAGATTCTCGGCCTTCCGGTGTGGACTGCGCCTTGATGTACGCCTGCATAAAGGTGAGGCGAGCTAGATCGTAGGCTTGCTTGTTCGTTTTATAATCCTTGAAAGCTGTAGTATCTAACTCTTCGGTACTAACCTCACCCGTATCCGGATCTGTGACTTGGACTTCCCGATGCAGCACGTTATAAGCCGCTTGATACGCTTTCTCAGCTGCTGGATCGTTGGGTGGCGGCACGATTTTTGCATTCAAAATTTGCCGATAGACTTCTGAGATTCTGTTCCCAGTCGGTTGGTGAATTGCCTCTACTTGAGGAGCTATATCCGCCAGTTCCGCAATGTTAGCCGCCGACTGCTTATTCCCTTTTAAGTTCCCCGGACTCCAAGGATTGAAATAGTCGCCGCCGCTAAGCCGTCTACTCGGCTTTTGCAGTGTCAAAAAGGTTGTGCTTGCGGAGGCGTTGATGGGGGTTTGCCCTGGTGCGGCATCGGTTAATGAGGTAAAAATCGAATCGTAAATGGACTGAACAAATTTTTGCTCTTGCAGGGAATCCATAGTATGTTCTCCAATTCAATTTGAGGGTTTATGGCAATTCGATTTGAAGACGTTACATGTAACGTTTCTACAGGTTGTTTGCATTAAGATCGCTGTAGTTGTTGACCTATGAATCTAGCTTGTGACAAACGATAGAGCTTTGACGGTACCCAAACGGGTACTTTTGTTTTCTCAATTTATCGCTATAACAGGCGGATAAATCAATTGTTTTCACTCGTTATTCTCTTAAAGGTTTCAACCTATGTCTATCGATCAAGCCGCGATGATTCGGGCAATTTATGACACCATTTTTGCCGCCTATACACAACCACCTGCCCCTGGTTTGCCCGCTGTCGGTACCCCAGAAGATCTCTTTCTCACCCTAGAGTGGCCTGGACAACAGCTGGACCCCAGCCAGTTTCAAAATCCCTGGTCGCCTCAAAATCCGCAGGGTTCGCCAACGGCAACAGAATATTTTGCTAACTCCGTAAACGCAGTGCCAGCATTGTCCGCCACCTATCGAGATTCTGGAGTGACGGTGGAGGAGGTGTACAAAGAGCTGCTGTTGCTAACGGCAGTCGATACTTTGACCAGCGGTGAAAATCCACTAGCCAACGTGTTTCTTGATGCCAAGAAGACGTTTGAGTTCTCCCAACTCTCCAGTGCAATCGACCCGATGCTGTTCTATCATCCCGCCTATGCCACACCAGGAGACTGGTACGATGAAGCCGCCTCCCAGTCCTGGGCACAGGTCATCATTCGCTCCTCACAACTGAGAGACCAACCTAATTCCCCGTTCACCCAAACCGGCGGAATAGAACAGGTCAAATTGGGCGTTTGGAAGGTGCCCAGCGGGGTGGTTGCCAAGATTGATCCCGCGACGATCAGGCGGTTAAAGCAATTGGTACCTGCCGATCCAAGCGTGCGATCGCGAATTTTAGCCCGTGCCCAACCGCCTACAGCGGATGTGGTCAAAAGCCTGCCGACCTACTCGACAGACCAGTTAAACTACCAGAACGCTCAGGATGAATACGACAATGCTGTAGCGAATCTGAATGCGAACCGATTTCAGTACGACCTATTGGACCCCGCTCAAAAGCAGCAGTGGGATAAACTTGCGCCTAATCTAGAAGCTGCCGTTCAGTCTACCTGGAATCGCTTGCAGCAAACTCCTCAGGTGGACTTGGAACGGGTGCAGCCCCAAGTTGTGCTGCGGGAACCTCCAATCCTTGATCGTAAGCCAAACGTACCCATTAATTCAGCACCACCGAATTCTAGAATAGCTCCACTCAATGCCCTCATCCTGGATCGGATCCCATCCGGTGTCGAGAAGGTCGATCCCAAAGGTGTGGAATTGGCCCGCCGACGACTGGATAACCTGCGGGTGCTGCAAAAACCGGCCCTTAACTACGAAGCACTGAGGCAGTACCTGCAAATCAAGGACGACAGTTTAGACTCAGAAACAAGCAACTTGGAAATTTCCTTCCGGTTCTGCCGAGTGGCCATTCGTCGCCCCTGGCTACAGCTGTCGCTGCTCAAACTGATGGGTTGGCATATGGTGGGGCAACCGGCAGGCAGCCTGTCCAACGGGCATCTTGTCAATAATCCCGGTTTGCTGCCGTTGCTTCCCACTGCCTTTATCGCCATCCGCGACCTTCAGATTCGCGGCACCTGGAGTCAAAAGGATCGGTCGATTGCTGAGCTGTCTACTGCCGGTTCCGGCAATGTCGGCTTTGGACCCTTTGCCCTCAGTGGTCGCTATGGGACGGATCAAGCGGGTAATGTCTATACTGCCCGGTTTGATGGACAGACTCTGTCTGCACCAGGTCTCCAGATTTTAGGCTGGATCAACCAACTGATACCCTTCAGTCCCCCGTCAGCCGGGTAAATTCCTAACTACTTCGTCTCCATCCAGTTTTGCCCCGACCGCACATCAACTTTGAGCGGCACAGTCAACTGCACGGCAGATTCCATTGCCGACCGGATCTGAGGCTGTAATTCATCCCACTCGTGCGGGGGAACTTCAAGCACTAATTCATCATGCACCTGTAACAATAGATGCGCCTGGTAATTCTGTAGAACTTCGTGCAGTTTCACCATGGCAATTTTGATGATGTCAGCACTGGAACCCTGAATGGGAGAGTTGGCTGCTGCTCGCAGCAGCCCCGCATCATATGCAGTCAGCCCCCGAATGCTGTCAAGGTCAATTTCTGCTAGCTGACGATTGCGTAACCTGCGGAGGCGATCGCTGGTGAAATTAAAGTAACGACGACGACCTAAAATAGTTTCGACATAACCTTGGGCGATCGCTTCCCGTTCCATCTGCTGCAAATATGTGAACACCTTGGGATACCGCTCGTTAAACCGCTCGATAAACACCTTGGCATCTGTCGCCTTTACTCCAGTTTCCCTAGCGAATCTTTGCGGTCCCATACCGTAGATCACGCCAAAGTTAATAATTTTGCCCAACCGCCGCTCATCTGACGTCACTGTCTCTTTCTCAAACAGCAGCCGTGCCGTAACTGTGTGAACGTCCTCATTTTCTTGATACGCCTCCACCAGTATTGGTTCCTGAGTCAAATGGGCTAAAATCCGCAGCTCGATTTGCGAATAGTCAGCCGCTACCATCAGCCAGCCCGGTTCTGGTACGAAGCCTTTGCGAATTTGCCGACTAAAGGCGGTGCGAATCGGAATGTTCTGCAAATTCGGGTCAGAGGAAGACAGCCGACCCGTAGTTGTAATGGCTTGATTGAAGCTTGTATGTACTCGACCTGTGTCTGGACGTACCAGTGCTGGTAGAGCATCTACGTAGGTAGACTTCAGCTTAGAGAGAGTGCGATACTCTAAAACCGCATCAACGACTGGATGGTCTCCTTGCAGCTTCTCCAGCGTTGCAGCATCGGTAGAGTAGCCCGACTGAATTTTACGAGACTTCTTGCGGTCTAGCTTGAGTCTGTCAAACAAGAGCTGACTCAACTGTTTCGGTGAGCCTAGGTTGAATTTCTCTCCAGCCGCAGCGTAGGCTTGTGCCTCTAGCGCCGCTAAATCCTGTTCCAGTCGCTGCGACAGCTCTCCGAGATATGCTGAGTCGATCCGGACACCCCGGTATTCCATTTCAGCTAAAACTGGCTCTAAAGGCTGCTCGACTTCTAGCAATAATCTGTGTAGAGCTGAAACTTTATCCAGTTCCTCCCGCAGCTTCGGCACGAGTCCAAACGTGGCATAAACATCCATGCCGCAGTAATTAGCTACGGCGGCAATGTCAATGTCTGCGATCGTTTTGCCTTTTGGCACTAAATCGACATAGCTCTTAGCCGTCAGTCCCAAGTATCTCAGCGCCAGTTCACCTAGGTTGTGGCTGCTGTCTGGATCTAAGATGTAGCTAGCAAGCATAGAGTCAAACACAACTCCAGCTAGCTTGATTCCCTGACAGCGCAGCACGAGTCGGTCAAACTTGGCATTCTGCAACGCCTTGGGATAGTCAACACTTTCGAGAATTGGGCGTAGCGCGTCCAAAACTGTAGTCTGGTCTAGATTGCTTCCCGTCTTGTGACCGATAGGAATGTACGCTACATCAGCTGGATCGTTTCCCCAGCAGCAGCCTATCCCGACTAACTCTGCATCTCGTGGTTCTAAAGCTGTCGTTTCAGTATCCCAAGCTACAGGAAAGTTGATGTCAGTTAAAGAGTATAAGTGCGTTACTAACTCAGTCAGCTTGGCTGGAGTATCAACAATGCAAGGGTTTAGCTGTAGAGGCGTTCCGTGAACTGCTCCGACTGAAGCTTCAGTATCATTACTGCTAAAGAACCAGAGGTCATCACTTTCAAACTCTGGCGGCAAAAAGCGGGAAGATGCCGCCGAATCTTGTTGAGTTTCATCCCATATGGCGTCCTTGGAGTTTGCATCAGTCTTTGCATCAGTTCCAGCACCGTCCATCGCTGGCTCTGGCTTTGAGGCGTCTACCTCAGCACCCCCAAACTGCTGCTGAAGCTGGTTAATCTTGGCTAAATATGACTTAAACTCTAGTTTCTCTAGGAGTGGTACGAGGACATCGTGGTCAAACCCTTTAAGCTTGCATTCTGCTAAATCAACTTCTAAAGGGACATCGAGTACCAAATTTGCCATGTAGCGCGAGTGATAAGCGTCGTCTCTCCCAGTTTCCAGCTTTTTCTGAACCGCTCCCTTAATCTGATCTAATGAAGCATAGACGTTGTCCAGGTTGCTGTACGTGCTAAGCAACTGTACTGCCGTCTTTTCGCCAATTCCCTTCACACCAGGAATATTGTCCGAGGCATCCCCACACAGAGCTTTGTAGTCAACGACCTGCGAGGGTAAAATGCCCAATTTCTCCTTTACCTGCTCTGGCCCAAACTCTGTAGGACCATTGCCGCCTGACCTGATAAAGGTCGTACTGAGATACAGAACGCTGATTTCCTTTTGAGGGTCAATCAGTTGAAATAAAT
>CAXUIV010000383.1:3206-5281 GCA_964250875.1 uncultured bacterium | reverse complement strand
TCTTACTCTTAGTCTTACAGTGAAATTTCATCTAATGGAATCCTTTCACGCATAGCAATTAATATTTATGGCAATTTAGTGCTGGGCAAATTCAAATTGCTCCTGCTAGCCAAATATTGTGAACGATCCGACGTTTGTATGTGTACATCCACAGGCTGAAGCCGTTCCCTCATACCCTTCTCACTGTAAGATCATCTAAAACTATTCCTCGCCTAATCCCTGCTCCTAGCCACTACACAACGTGTTAGTAACAGGATTATTTACTATGGAAACAAATGGCTGCTTGAAACATGCACAACACTTTTATCTCTTCTGCATCGACACCCAAACGCGCTTATGCACTAGATGCCTTACGTGGATTCGCTGTCTTAGCTATGGTGTTATCTGGCACTATAGCATACGAAATCCTGCCAGCATGGATGTATCATGCTCAAGAACCGCCGCCAACTCATACTTACAATCCACATCTAGCTGGATTAACCTGGGTTGATGTGGTATTTCCCTTGTTCCTATTTTCCATGGGGGCAGCCATACCACTAGCATTATCTCGCCGTCTTGCTAAGGGGTTATCCATCAACAGAATTGTTTCATCTATTTTTAAAAGAGGGTTTCTTTTAGGGACATTTGCCATAGTTCTTCAGCATTTGCGACCACAGGTGATTAATCCAGAGCCAGATATGCAAAAATGGCGGATTGCCCTAGTGGGATTTTTCCTATTATTTTTTATGTTTGTGCGTTGGCCAGATGAGTGGAAGCCTTGGCAGCGTGCAGTTATTACGCTATTATCTTGGTCAGCAGCAATTGTATTCTTATCTCAATTGCGATACCCAAACGGTAGTGGATTTTCTGTTCATCGTAGCGATATCATTTTGATTATCCTGACGAATACTGCTGTTTTCGGTTCACTACTTTGGCTATTGACAAGATCAAATTTATTGGCACGTTTTGGCTTCCTGGTTGTATTGTTTGCCCTACGATTGTCCTCCTGTGCAGACGCACAGCCATGTGTTAACAGTTGGGTCACTTGGCTTTGGTCAGCTTCACCTGCAATCTGGATATTTAAGTTTGAGTACTTGCAGTATTTGTTTCTAGTAATTCCTGGAACCGTTGCTGGCGAATTAATTCTCTCTTGGATACAGCCAGTAATTGATAAAACGCTAGAGGACGATTTCTACTACACCCCGATAGTTCAACCAGGTGGAGAAGCTCATTCATTAATGTCCTGGTCAAGACGTCGTTTTCACAGCATTATTGTATTTGTATTCACTCTTTGTTTGATACTGCTAATTGGATTAGAAGCTAGATGGGTGTGGCAAACAACTTTACTAAGTGTGGTACTTTGTGCAGTCAGTTATCTGCTATTCGTAAACCCTATCACGAAAACAGAGACGCTACTGAAGAACTTCTATCTTTGGGGAATTTATCTGTTAGGGTTGGGTTTACTTTTTGAACCGTTTGAAGGTGGCATTAAGAAAGATCCGCCTACAATGAGTTACTACTTTGTTACTGCTGGCATGGCCTTTTTGATGTTGATTGCTTTTACTATCATCATAGATGTTTTAAATCAGCAAAAATGGGTACAGTTATTGATTGACAACGGGCAAAATCCTATGATTGCTTACGTGGGATTCGCCAACTTACTCTGGCCTATTCTCATGTTGACTGGAATTGATGGTTTGATTGCAGAGAATACTAAGACCCCACTACCAGGATTTCTCAAGGGGCTAATTTACACTTTAGTGATTGCCTATGTCGTAAGTTTATTTACTAGACTAAAGCTTTTTTGGAGAACGTAGTAAAATGTTAATTGTTATTGGTTTTTGGTTATTAGTTGTTCGTAATATAAATAACCAACAACAAAGAACATTAACTACTCGCCATTAGCATGCTGCAAAAATGTTCCAAGCTACTCGTCGCCGTCTAGCCCTCTGGTACACAACTGTCACCGCTGTACTGCTGCTGCTATTTGCTAGTGGAGTGTATTGGTACGTTCGCAGTACGCTGATAGAGCGGATTGACGATACTCTGAATCATGTGGTGGAAGTCGTCGAGCGATCGCTCGTGATTGAGCCATC
>CAXUIV010000383.1:0-3106 GCA_964250875.1 uncultured bacterium | reverse complement strand
ACTCCTACTCCGACAAGTAACCGAACGAGTCCAAACTGGGCGGCAGGTACTAGGCTACTTACGTGTGAGTCATCCCTGGTTCGAAGTCACTAAACCAACCCAAAGGCTGATTATTGATCTGGTACTGGGCACTACACTCATGCTGATTTCAGTTGCTCTTTGTGGCTGGTTCCTTTCAGGCAAAGCCATGGAGCCAGTGCGAGAATCCTACCAACGCCTTAGACAGTTCACAGCTGACGCTTCTCATGAACTTAGAAGTCCGATTACTCTAATCCAGACCAATGTGCAGGTTGCTCTTACAGACCCTGACTTGCAAGCACCCGGTCATACCTCGCAGCGTTACCAGCGACAGTTAAAAGTGGTGGAACGGCTGACTCAACGACTAGGCAGATTGGTTGATGATTTGCTGTTTCTAGCGCGACAGGATAGTGGCATCGTGCGAAGCTCATTCTTAGACTGTCCACTTGACGCCCTATTAATGGAAGTCATTGAAGAACAACAGCTAGCAGCCACTGAAAAGAACATTACGCTCTCTCTTAACTTGATCGATCCACCTGCCTCTGAAACTGATCCCAAAGTGATAGACGGTTGGTTCACCCTTCTAGGTGACTGGAATCAATTGGCCCGACTATTTACTAATTTGATTGGGAATGCTTTACGATATACCCCCTCTGGTGGTCAGGTAAAGGTGGAATTACGAAGAACGGGCAGCATGAGCCACGATCAAACCAGACGCTACGGTAATCCTCAGCTACAGATCGAGGTAAGCGATACTGGCATTGGCATTCCCGATATGGCTCTACCACACCTGTTTGATCGCTTCTACCGAGTGGATCCAGCCCGCACCCATACTGCCACCACCCCAGTTGCAACGGCAACAGGATCTGGGTTGGGCTTGGCGATCGCAGCAGCTATTGTCGAACATCACCGAGGCAAAATCCAGGTTGAAAGCACCCTTCATCAAGGTACAACCTTCACCGTCACCTTACCCTCAAGCCGATGGGCGCAAGTAGACACAGCTACTCTGTAGAGACATTACATGTAACGTCTCTACAGCCGTGGGGATTGGCGGCGGTAAAAAGGCTTCTTAACCACAATAGCAGGGTATACTTTACCTCGAATTTCCACCTCTAGCTGCTGACCAACTGTTGCCAACCCAGTCGGGACGTAAGCAAGGGCGACTGGGTAGCCCAGTGTAGGAGATAATGTTCCACTCGTAATTTCCCCTACCACATGACCTTGCGACAGCACTTGGTAGCCGTGCCGAGCAATGTTGCGCCCCTGCATTTGTAGCCCTACCAGTCGTCGTGGTATCCCAGCTGTCTTTTGCTGCTCTAGAACTTCCCGACCAATAAAATCACCTTTAGTATCCAGATGCACTAGCCAACCCAACCCACCTTCAAGCGGCGAGGTCGTTTCATCGATATCTTGCCCGTAAAGCGCCATTGCTGCTTCTAGCCGCAGTGTGTCTCTAGCACCCAGACCACAGGGAACAACACCAGCTTGGAGGAGCGATCGCCACAGCTCGATGCCTACACTTGGCTCCACCATCACCTCAAACCCATCTTCACCTGTATAACCAGTCCTGGCAAGGAAGCCGGGTTGACCTAGTACAGATGTCTCTAAATGCCCAAAAGGTTTTACCTGCGTTAGATCTGCCTCAACCAGGAGCTGTAGGTAAGCAACAGCTTGTGGTCCCTGCACCGCAATTAAGACTCTCTCCGGCGATAAATCCTCAAATTCTACCTGGTTAGAATCGAGGTGTGCCAACAGCCATGCTTTGTCCTTGCCGGTAGTAGAAGCATTAACAATCATCACCCCCCGCTGCTCGCCCTCAGCGTCACCTTGATAGTAGAAGATAATATCGTCAACAATTCCAGCTTGAGGATTTAGTAGAACGGTGTACTGAGCCTGACCGGGTTGCAGCCGACTCAAATCTGAGGGAACTAAGGGCTGGAGTTGAGAAATGAGCTGCTTAGAGCGCAGAGCGAATTTACCCATGTGGGAAATATCGAACATGCCAGCGGCAGTACGTACAGCTGCATGTTCGCGCCCAATACCAGAGAACTGCACTGGCATTTCCCAACCCCCAAAGCTAGTCAGACGTCCCTTCAGTTCTACAGCTAGTGCAAATAGAGGGGTTTGAGCTAGTAGTGCTATTTCTGGTTTTAACTCTTCTGTAGCCACAGATGATCTTTTAGTCATAGTTAATCTCTGTTATAGCTTAGACGGTGGCTGAGGAATTTGCAGTTGTGAACAACATGTAGAGACGTTACATGTAACGTCTCTACATAGGGGCGCTCACGTTCGTAATAGAATTCCTACCAAACAGCAATAAATGCTTACAGTTATTGATCGTGTCGTTTCAGATGTGCTTTCCCCCAGTCTTTGAGAGCGTGCAAGACAGGTTTCTCCAAACTTCTGCCGTGTTCCGTGAATGAGTACTCTACTTTGGGAGGGACCTCTGGATAAACGTTACGGTGCACAATTTCATCTTTTTCCAATTCTCGAAGCTGTTGAATCAGCATTTTTTCTGTAATCTCAGGCATTAAGCGTTTGAGTTCACTGAACCTTCTCGCTCCATCTTTTAAGTGCCACAGGATTAAAATCTTCCACTTACCGCCCAATACCTTTAGCGTTGTCTGTACAAACATAGTCTCTTCGGTCTGCTCTACCATCTACGCCACCTCATACCTCCATAGACACTAACAATAAAGTAAGTACTTCTAAAAAAGTAAGTGTGAATATATCCTGGAAATTGTTGAGTAATGAGCCGTTTAAGGGAGGCAATGCGAAGGTTGTCACTCTATAGACTTTACAAGGAAAATTATGACGACAAGATTGACCGTTCTAGTTGTCGGTTCTACCGGCATGCTAGGTTCTAAGATTGTCTCTGCCCTGCTTGACAAAGGAACTATCCAGGTCAAGGCAATGGTGAGATCAAGCAACGATAGTAATGAAGAGAATCGCCAAAAAATTGAGGCGATGAAGGCTAAGGGTGCAGTGATTGTTGAAGGCAACTTAATGCAGCCTGAAACCCTGCTGCCGGTTTGTGAAGGGGTAGATGTCGTGGTGTCTGCTGTCGGTAATAACGAAGTGACCGTGC
>CAXUIV010000382.1:1408-5284 GCA_964250875.1 uncultured bacterium | reverse complement strand
GAGCCAGACCCTTAACACCGTAGGAGCAATCCAGTTCCCAGTTTTGCTCCAGGTTTTTACGCTGTGTGTTGTTGAGCATGCTAAAGATCAACCGCTGACACTCCTCAGCCGTTAGCGGCTGTTCACCGATGGGAGTCAAATGACCGCTGAGGCGGAAGTATGGAGGCAGACCAGCAGATATATGCAGATCCGACCCGCCCATCTCAATCAACTGCTCCATCAAGTCTTCAATCATTAATTCCATGTTTTTATCTCTCTTAGGTTAATAGTGCGGAGTGCGGAGTGCGGGGTGCGGAGTTAAAAATAGATCCAAACTCCGCACTCCGCACTCTAATCTTGAAAACGCGGCGTCATACAGTAAGGACACTCGAACCATTCTGGTTTTGACTCTGCACTGCAATTCCGGCACTGGAGAGTACTCTTACGTTTTGCTTTCAATTCTGCTTCTAAACCAGAGTCAGTGAATGTCACGCGTTCCACTTCCTCTAGAGTGGTATATCCCTGTTGTACCAAGTCAAGGCTATAGGACAACAATGTCTTCATTCCCTCCTCGACAGCCGCTTCCTTAATGCGCTCTGTTGGTGCCCCTTCGTTAATTAAGCGTTGTAGTCGCTCGCTCATTTTCATCACTTCATACACACCACAACGCCCCTTGTAGCCAACGCCGTTACATTCTGGGCAAAGTTGGCCACTAGAGCGGGCCTCTTGAGTTTCCTCCGGTTGCAGGGTTCTAGCTTGGTAAAAGGTCACTCCCACATTTTGTGAGGTTGATAGGCCAAATTTAGCTAGTTCTGTAGGGCTAGGTTCATAGGCAATGCGACATGTTGAACAAACCCGTCTCACTAATCTCTGAGCCAGGACACCAATTAAAGAGCTAGATACCATGAAGCGCTCAACGCCCATTTCTTCTAAGCGCGTGATCGCACCAGCTGCGTCGTTCGTATGCAGCGTGGTCAGCACTAAGTGACCAGTTAATGCCGCCTCATTCGCCGTTTTTGCCGTTTCAGGATCTCGCGTTTCACCCACTAGAATCACATCCGGGTCTTGCCGCAAGAAGGCTCGTAGTACCTGAGGGAAATCTAACCCCTTTTCCCGCAGCACCTGTACCTGCGTAATGCCAGCTAGAGTATACTCAATCGGGTCTTCAACTGTACTGATGTTGGTGCCGGGACTGTTTCTTTCTGCTAAAGCAGAATACAGCGTTGTCGTCTTACCAGAACCAGTTGGCCCGGTCACCAAAATCAGGCCAAAAGGACGGCTGACCATCTCCTGCACAATCTGTAGACTTTCTGGGTCAGTAATCAACTTATCCAATCCCAGTTGCGTCGTCGAGTTATCCAAGATCCGCAGCACCACTTTCTCCCCATAGCGACTGGGCAGGGTACTAACGCGGAAGTCAATCTTGCGTTTCTCAAACATGCGGCGGATTCGACCGTCTTGGGGTACACGCCGTTCAGCAATGTCCAGGTTAGAAATGATTTTGAAGCGGGCTGTAACAGCTGGAATAATCTTTTTGGGTAGCGGCTCAAACGCCTGCCGCAGCACTCCGTCCTTACGAAACCGAATGCGTAGATTGTCTTCCTGCGGTTCGATGTGAATGTCCGAAACGCCCTCTTGCAAACCTTTCGCCAGAATTTTGTTGACGAGGTTGATGACTGGGGCATCCTCAGCGCCCTTCATCGCAGCACCCAGGTCAGTTTCCATCTCGTCGGGTGCTTCATCCAAATCCAGACTTTCTAGACCCTGTAGATCGCGATTAATGTCTGTAGCTTGTTGGTTCTTGATTTCCTCCTGCTTTTTCACCTGTTCATCCAGGTACTGGGAAATCAACTGCTGGAAGTCCTCCAGCGTAATAACCATGCGTTGAAGCCTCAGATCGCCGGAACGCGATCGCACCACCCGCTTCAAATCATCCTGCGCCTCCAGATTATCCGGGTCTACCATCGCTACTAAAATCGAGGCTGGCGTAGTCTCGTCGTTCCGTGACACTGGCACGAGTTTGTGGCGGCGACAGATATCAACGGGGATGACTGTATCAATCAGAGGACTTATTTGCGTACTCGTCAACTCGTTAATTTCTGGGTCTATGAACTCAACGCCGTAGAGGATTTTGAGTTCAAAGAGCTGCTGTTTCTTGTACTGCCGGAGTAGCTCGGCTGGCAATTGCCGACCAGTCAGCGTTTCTAGCACGTCGGTTAGAGGTCTGCCAGAATTACGGCTCTCAATCAGAGCCTGCTTCATCTGCTCATTGTTGACATATCCAGACTCAATCAGCTTGTTGCTGAAGGGAGAAAAGTCATTCTTGACAATCAGGGCGCGCCGCTGTGAGGAGTTAGTCATAAATGAGTAGTGAAGATATCCTTAATTAAAGAATTCCCGAAACATTGAGGTAGTGTCGCATATAGCTAACGGAGCCTAAAATCTGGAAGCCTAAACGTGGCTGGTTCTCGCCCTCACAACGTTAAAGTCTACTAAGCCTCCAAAGTCTTAGAATAGCATTTCGCTCGTTAAAGACTCTAGCTAGAGGAGGTGAGAGGGTTGAGGAGTAGAGCCAGATGTTAAGTATTGTTCCACAAAGTTATTAAGGTCTATTTCAACTTGAGCCAATTAGGACACTCCCACTGAGGACGGCAAGATCTACGTGATACCATGCATTCCTAGCTCTTGATGATTGGGAGAAGACCTTTGACACTACGGGTTGCTGTTGTTGGGTCAGGCCCAGCTGGTTCCTCTGCTGCTGAGACCCTGGCGAAAGCTGGAATTGAAACTTATCTGTTTGAGCGCAAGCTGGATAATGCTAAGCCTTGTGGCGGTGCAATTCCACTGTGCATGGTGAGTGAGTTTGACCTACCGTCCCACATCATTGACCGTCGGGTGCGGAAAATGAAGATGATTTCACCTTCTAATCGTGAAGTGGATATCAACTTGTTAAATGAAGCAGAGTACATTGGCATGTGCCGTCGCGAGGTGCTAGATGGCTTCATGCGTGATCGCGCAGCTGCCTTAGGAGCAAAGCTGATCAATGGCACGGTTCATAAACTTGAGATTCCTGAGAACAATACTGATCCCTACACACTGCACTATGCCGATCATTCAGAATCTGGTCCTGTAGGAACGTCCAAGACGCTGAAAGTAGACTTAGTCATTGGGGCAGACGGTGCCAACTCCCGCATTGCCAAGGCGATTGATGCCGGAGATTACAACTATGCGATCGCCTTTCAAGAGCGGATTCGCCTGCCTGAAGATAAAATGGCCTACTACCAAGATGTGGCTGAGATGTATGTTGGCGATGACGTCTCTACCGACTTCTACGCTTGGGTGTTCCCCAAATACGACCACGTGGCGGTAGGGACTGGCACAATGCGGGTGAACCAAGCCAACATCAAACAACTGCAAGCAGGAATTCGGGCGCGGGCCGCCAAAAAATTAGTTGGTGGTAAAATCATCAAAGTGGAGGCTCATCCAATTCCCGAACATCCCAGACCCCGTCGTGTTGTTGGTAGGGTTGCCCTAGTCGGAGATGCCGCTGGTACCGTCACCAAGTCATCTGGCGAAGGGATCTACTTTGCCGCCAAGTCAGCCCGGATGTGTGCAGAAACAATCGTTGAAGTATCCCACGGTGGCGATCGCATCCCCACCGAAAACGACTTGAAGCTCTACTTGAAGCGCTGGGATAAAAAATACGGCATTACCTACAAGGTACTAGACATCTTACAAACCGTCTTCTACCGCTCTGATGCTACCCGTGAAGCGTTTGTGGAGATGTGTTCTGACCTGGATGTGCAGAAGCTCACGTTCGATAGCTACCTCTACAAAACAGTAGTACCCGCCAACCCGATCACTCAGCTAAAAATCACGGCTAAGACGATTGGCAGC
>CAXUIV010000382.1:0-1398 GCA_964250875.1 uncultured bacterium | reverse complement strand
GGGTAGTCGGGTGGGCAGTGCCCACCCGACAAATTCTAAGATAGTTATTTCAACCGCTGATGCAGTTGCAGTTTCAGCGGATTGGCTGTCGCTAGGCAACTCCAGGCAGTAACCCGCGCCGTAAACTGTCTTGATGTAGCAAGGACGGCGAGGATCGGGTTCCAACTTGGTTCTTAAGTGCCGGACATGCACCCGAATTGTTTCAATATCATCA
The DNA here is from genome assembly GCA_964250875.1 of uncultured bacterium. Lineage (GTDB taxonomy): Bacteria > Cyanobacteriota > Cyanobacteriia > Cyanobacteriales > Chroococcidiopsidaceae > CAXUIV01. The sequence goes on along the minus strand of CAXUIV010000382.1, from coordinate 1,184 downwards.
TCTGGATCGTAGCCCCAGACCTCTTTAAGAATCTCACTAGGAGAAACCGTCTGACCATGTCGCTGTAGCAAGCAGTGGAGTAGCTCAAATTCCAGATGAGTTAGTTTGACCGTCTTCTTGAACCAAATGGCTTCAAACCGTTCTGGTACCAAGGTTAATGGGCCGTAGTTGAGAATTTCACTATGCTTAGCCGCTTGAGGAATGCGGTCAGTACGCCGGAGCAAAGCTCTTACCCGTGCAAGCATCTCCTCAAGTTCAAACGGCTTGGTTAAATAATCATCAGCGCCAGCGTTGAAACCCTCTACTTTATCTTGCGTTTGGCTTAAAGCCGTCAACATAAGCACAGGGATATCCGCCGTGCGCTCATCCCGGCGCAGGCGTTGGCAAACGGTGAATCCATCTACTCTAGGCAGCATAAGATCGAGCATGATCAGATCTGGCTGTAGCTGTAGCGCCAGTGCCTGACCCTTGATGCCATCTTCCGCTTGATTGACATCGTACCCAGCCATTTCGAGATTGACTGCGACTAGCTCTGAGATTGCGGGGTCGTCATCAATGACAAGTATCCGAGGCATTCCAAAAAAAATGACTAGTTATTAAGGTTAAATAAGAATCTTTGGGGCACACAAAGATTTCTTTACCGATTATAAAGAGGAATCTAAATTTTATCTAAAGATTAAGATACAATTCTCATGACATATTATCCTTATAATCCCCCCTGGTGGCTAAGAAACGGTCTGCTAATGACTGTGTATACAGCCCTTTGGTCCAGTCAAAAGTGGGAAAGTAGCACTACCTACCCTGAACCGCCTTACCAAGAGATCATTTTTACTGGGGCAGGAGGAGTACCAATTTTTGGCTGGATCGCCATTCCTGAGAACCCCCGTGGCACTATTGTTGGTACTTATGGCATTACAGGCTCTCTGGATAATCAGTGGTTTTTGAGACTGCTGGGACGCAAAGCCTTTGCTCAAGGCTATGCAGTCGTACTGTTTGACTGGCGGGCACACGGCAAGACAGCCCAATTGTCTCCAACACTGACTTCTGACGGTTTGTACGAGGGAGAAGACTTCGTCCACATTGCTGCTCGATCCAAGGCAATGGGCTGTCCTGCGCCTTTTTGGTTCACGGGGTTTTCTCTAGGTGGACAGCTGGCACTGTGGGGAGTTAAGGCGGCACAGGGG
>CAXUIV010000381.1:3468-5309 GCA_964250875.1 uncultured bacterium | reverse complement strand
AGCCAGATCGCTGAGAGCCACCAGGAGAGCCATTGGTGTTGACGGAATCTGTCAGCATGTTGCAGGTGTCGATAGTAACTGGCTGGAAAACTGGTCAGAAGAAGATGTAGAACTGGATGAGCAAGACTGGAACTATCTGTACAGTGATATGTCGTCCCAGCTCGAAGTTGCTACAGTTCTGCTGGTAGTTGCAGAATTTCTCAACCGCTCTCAGAATAGGGCTGAGGGAGCTGTCAATGGCACAAATATTATCTTTCATCCAGTTTCTGCGCCATAATCGAATCGGTTGTAGCTCAACCCCGTGAGGAATCGGTCAAGGGTCTTGCTAGCAATCTTGCATAGGCTGAAATGAGCAGGAGTTAAGAGGCCGACGTCATTTTGCGGCGATCGCGTCACCTGCCGAAAGGATTCATTAGCAATTTTCAACTGCGTGAGGTACAGAGGGGAGGATCGCAGTTTTTACCCTTGTCTGCCTGAGTCACACGCAGTTGTAAGGTCTTAATTTTAAAGGCTGGGGACGATAGTTTGTATAAATGATTGGGAATCTTATAAGTAAGTCCCCCAATCAATTTGTCAGTCACATCATCGGTATGAGTATTAATTTAGCCCGGAGGCTAACACCCGAAGAGCGAGAACTAGAAAAGAAGCGACAAGAACTAGCTGCACTAGAAGCAGAGTTGACTGAACGTGAGTTGGAGTTGGCAACGCTTCAGGCTGAATTACACACCTTTGAGTATGAATACCTGCGAGTTGTTGGTAGCCGGTGTACAGAACTGGAGCGAATAGACGCTCAGATCGCTGAGTACATAGCATATCTAGAATCCTCCAGAGACTTTAAGCCATCAGAGAGCCTCAAGAAGCTCTATAGAGAAGTTGCCAAACGCATCCATCCAGACTTGGCAACGGAGGAAGAGGAGCGCCAGCGTAGGCAGCACCTTATGACTGAGGCTAATCAAGCTTACGAAGATGGAGATGAAGAGCGACTGCGGGTAATTCTACACGGATGGGAGAGTAGTCCTGAATCCATAAAAGGAGAAGGAGTCACCGCTGAACTCATTGGTGCCATTCGCAAAATTTCCCAGAGCCAGGAGCGGTTAAAGGCGGTTCAGGAAGAGATGGAGGCTTTGGAACAAACTGACCTCTATCAATTAAGAACTAAAATTGCCACGGCACAGCAAGCAGGGCGAGACTTACTAGCGGAAATGGCGTCCCAACTCGATGAACAGATTGCTGCTGCTAAACAAGAACTAGAAGAACTGAGAACCAAATTAGGATTACAGGCATGAGTCTTAAAAAAGAGCGAGGGGATAACAGTATTGCTCGCTCAGGGCATCAAAGTCTATCCAGATATTCTTCTACTTTAATTAGGAAAGGATTAGATTTAGCTAATGAAAAACAACCCGTCGATAGCAACCCCTTACAGCCACAGCAGACACAAATTCAAACGAGAGCTGAGAAGTTTTTAATAGGCGGATATGAAAAGCTTAGCCCAGAATACTACCAGGAGTCATTCGCTGACTTCAACCAAGCTCTCATTCAAGGTAATTTTCTCTATGAAAAGGGAAACTATCAAGAAGCAATTGAGATGTACAACGAGTTACTGAGTCTTAATCCAAAAAACGCTGAAGATTCTCAGGGAGCGATCGCTGATTTCAACCAAGCTCTGCGTATTGATCCAAACGATATGGATGCTTACAACAACCGAGGATTTGTTCGTTATGAGTTAGGCGATATACAGGGAGCAGTGAAAGATTATAATCAAGCTCTGCGGATCGATCCTAACTACCTTAGAGCTTACCTCAATCGGAGTACTGCCTACTCTGAGCTAGGAGATTATCAAG
>CAXUIV010000381.1:0-3368 GCA_964250875.1 uncultured bacterium | reverse complement strand
CTCTGAGCTAGGAGATTATCAAGGAGCCATTGCTGATTACAATCAAGTTCTGCGAATCGATCCTAATAATGCTAATGCTTATAGCAATCGGGGTACTGCTCGTTATAAGTTCGGCGATATACAGGGAGCGATAGAAGATTGTAACCAAGCTTTGCGCATCAATTTCAACTATGCCCCTGCTTACACCAATCGGGCTAGATTTCGTATTACTCTGGGAGAGTCTTCAGGAGCAATCAAGGATTTTCAGAAAGCTGCGCACCTATTTTTTGAGCAAGAAAACCTAGACGCTCACCAGCAAGTACTAGAATGGCTTAAAATACTTCAGCATCAGCCAGATTAAATTGCGGCAATACTTGTTTAACATGACTATTAACTAATACGCCTATGGAGTTGTCTTACAACTTCATAAAACAAAGCCAGAAGACCCGGTAGTTGCGTGTTTCACTAAATCTCTACTCTACCCATGCATCTAAATCCAATGTAAAGTGATGAGGGTTTTGTAGAATAAAGGAGTGATCTTGCTTGAGCAAATTACCTTGGCAGACAATTGGTATCCTAGTTTGATACGCTTTAACTGCAAGTTCGTATACAGGCTCAGCTAGTTCAAACTGAATTCTCCGGAGTTTATCCAAGACAACACCCATTATGGTCACTCTTCCGGCTGTAGTTCCTTCTTGCAGGTTGATAACGATGCCATGAATAGTGATATTTGGATGGGTGACAAGATCCCTTAGGATGTCCAGCTGGGAACGTTGCTCCACCACTTCCAGTGTCTTAAGTGCATCAGCGATTCGGGCAGCATAGTCGATTAGGTCAGGTCTGAGAGGCAGGAGAACTTCAGCAGGCTCACCAGCGTAGTCTTTGATCCAGATAACACTATTTTCATTGAACGGACGGTCTTGGTGCCAACCAGTTGTTTGGAGGTGTTCGGCTAGCTTACCAGGCTCTACTGTTTTGAGGATCTGACTATCTCGTATCGTGACTTTCATGGGACATGGGACTCCCCGCTTTTTAGGAGTTAGCAACTACTAGATAAGGTGAGGCGATCGCAGGCATTTGCCCTGTGCTGACCAATGCCTGGTAGATAAAAGCTGCAACCTCAGCTCGTGTTGCCTCGCGTTTAGGATTCAATTGGTTAACCTGAGGATAATTAATCACCAGCTGCTTGTTGGTTGCAGCAGCAACTGCCCCAGACGCCCAAGCTGGAATCTGATTGGCATCTTGGAAGAAAGACAGCACTCCCGGATCGGCATTAGGCAATCCTAAACCACTCACCAACGAAACCAAAACTTGCACTCTTGGCATTTGCTGGTCCGGTCGGAATGTCCCATCGGGATAGCCTGACATATACCCTTTTTGATATGCTGCCTGAATTGCTTGCAAACCCCAGTAGCTAGCTGGAACGTCTCTGAAAGTGACGACAGAACGCTGAGCTGGCACTGAGGCAAAGGCTTTGGCGATCATGGCGGCAAATTGAACCCGAGTGACCAGATCGTCAGGGTGAAAGGTACCATCTTGAAAGCCGCTAACAATTTTTTGCGCTGTTAAATCATCGATATAGCGACTTGCCCATTGGACTGAGGTGGCAACAGGTTTGGGATAAATCTTAGCGACGAAATCATAATCCTGTTGGTCAATATCTAGACCTCCAATGATTGGGTTGCCATCCTTGGTAATTGAGCCAGGGATTTGATAACACATAATCGAGTTGGGATCAGCATGAGCTGTACCCAGCAGTGAAGATGTTTCAATTGGTGTTAAAACCTGTTGACGTACCTCTTCGGGCGTCCACCCCTGGGTAGCTCCAAAGAAAGTAATCGCTTTGGCTGGGTCAATATCGTCCACAATTTCTTGGCGCATGTGCTCATGCGGAAATCCTAGCGTGTGGCCTGTTTCATGGCGAACCACTCGGTGAAACTCGGATTCAGGCGTACTCATGGTGAACGCTTCCAGGTTCATCGTCGGTTGGTCAGCCGCAATACTTAGAATATCTGTGCCCAAGTACGACCAATAACCGTTTCCTGCTGCCCGTGCAATCCGCACTTGTGGGTCTGTGCTGGTCTCCGTGAACTGGACATTAGCCGTCTTGTTCCAAGCATTCATGTGTGACAAAATTCGAGATCTCAACTCAGCCGGAGGATTATCCAGAAATCCAACTGTCAATCTCACTCCCCCTGAATGCCAGTATTTTGTGGTTAATACTGCTATATGTTCTGGTGTAGGGATGAAACCTGGTATGATCCGCACCAGTCGTTCGAGCGGTGGGTGATTGACTGGGTTGATATCGGTTGCAGTTTGGGCTGATGATACCCACTGATCGCGAGGCAGTACTTTTGGTGAACAGACAAGCTGTTTGGACATGGGATCAACTCCTACCGTTTCTTCCTGTTTAAATTACATATCACATAGATAACAGTAGATGAACCGTTAGAATCGCGGTACCACTGATCGCGTTGGACATGCCATTTTCCAGATTCCCAACAAACGCGCTATGACCTCAACAACTCCCGCCAAAACTCTCCTCACCTTTGATGAATACCTTGCATACGATGACGGCAGCGACACCCGCTACGAATTAGTTGATGGAGAGCTAGTTGAGATGCCGCCAGAATCCCCCGAAAATTTAGCGATCGCGCGGTTTCTCCTAGTGGAACTGATGAAGCATGTGTCGCTAACGCTGATCGCCTACAACACAGAAGTTGAAGTATCTGGACGCCGCGCTCGTTGCAGAGTCCCAGATTTATTAGTACACACAGAAGAATCTCTCGCCGCGCTTACAGGTGCTACCCGTGCCACTATCACCCGCGATATGCCACCTCCAGCACTGGTCGTCGAAATTGTGAGTCCTGGGGCTACCAATCGCACCCGCGATTACCGCTATAAACATACAGAATATGCGGCACGCGGCATCGCTGAATATTGGATTGTTGACCCGGAAGAACGCCAGCTTACCGTGTGTCAGTGGGTGGATGGACAGTATGAAGATAGAGTTGTGACTTCACGGATTCACTCAACCGTTATTCCAGCGCTAGAGCTAACGGTCGATCAGCTCTTCTCACTGGGGCAGTAGTTGTTTGCCTAAAAACTGACGCTGCCATGATGAAATATCGGGTTCTGAAGTTATGAAAGCGATCGCTCCTGTGTAGAGACGTTACATGTAGCGTCTCTACAGTTTGTTCACACAGGATTTGGAACTGCCACAGATGACCTTAATGCCTTCGATGTAGTTACAGGCGGTATCAATCTCTACTGAATACTATTGCCAATTCCGCTAATGTCGTTGGAATACTCAATGTTATTTGGGCTACATCACTATGCGGCTAGAGCAGTTGCAAGCCTTTCTGGCGATCGCGGAGACGGGTAGCTTT
>CAXUIV010000380.1:1836-5318 GCA_964250875.1 uncultured bacterium | reverse complement strand
TCTCAATAAAGGATCTTGTCAGCAAAGTTTAAAACTCCAATTCCGCAAACAAATCAGCGACAGCCAAAGAAAAACCAGGAACAATATCTTCTCCATCAATAGCCTCTCCAGTCAGCAGCAGTTTATTTGGTTGAGGGGAATGATGGACTAGTACTGTTTCTTGAAAAGGATTGACGACCCAAACTAATTTTGTATCGTTCTCAAACAATTCCACCAGTTTGTTGTGAATTCCTTCAACTGTATCTGTAGAGGATAGAATTTCAACAGCTAAATCTGGGGAACCTTGAAACATCTTTAACGGCAGGCGTCTCATTCCTCGCAGTCGCTCTTTAGCCACAAACGAGACATCAGGAGAACGGTAGTTGCCCGACTGCAACCGAAAGCCTGTACTGGAATCACAAACACTCCCCAACCGTTGAGAACGCACATAGTTACTCAAAGCAGCGCTGATAGTAACAGCAATTTCCCCGTGCCGCATTCCAGCATTGCTCATCACTAACTCCCCATCCACCAATTCATAATGATGTCCATCATCAGGTAAGGACATAAACTCTTCTTCTGTCCAAATCTTTCTGGGTGCTTCTGTCCCCAATTCTTTTTCAGCTATTGCGACCATAATTTCCCTCTCTTCTCAGTTGTCAATTCACGGTCAAGAGTCAACTATCTTAACTATTCCATAGCTTCCAGACGAGCGTGTTCTAGACGTTTTCACCTTTGCTGAAGCGCTTGCCCAAAGAGCTTCATCTTCTCCTAACTGGAATAGCGGCATCTCTATTTTTTGAGGACAATAATCTGAAACTGGGTTCTTTGTAAGGGCATAACGCACTGCCTTACGCCAACCTTTACCACGTCCCGTGAGGGCATGACCAGTAGCTGCATTGGTCATCGTGAACAGCCACCAGCGTTCCTCCGGTGCTAGTCCCAGCCAGTTCTTCATCGCTATGGGAGTCAGAGCGGGGTCCGCATCTTCAATCGCCCAAGCAAGCAGTACCAACTCTTTACCAAAAAGACGCGAAAGCGCCGTTTGACCTGTCTTCCACTGCCCCGCCTTCAGCCCATTTTGCTTCAGGCGCTGGTTGAATTCGGCTCGCACAGGATCGGCCATAACATCCCACTTACTCCGAGGTAGAACGACTCGCATCTTATCGTCCTCTCTTCCTAAAGCAAAACTCAACTTCCGTTGCGCTTCACTCTCATCCCAAGTAAAATGCTCGGAGACAAAGATATTCTCATCTTTACGAGAGGGAATGGTGACTAGAAAGTGATGCTCCGACTCAGTTGGGACAAAGCCAAAGCCTTCAGATTTGAGTTGTGGCGGCACTACTGTTTTACCTCTTCACGTTCAAGCTCAGTCTTGACCTCAGCTACCCAATCTAACAAGTTTTGACCCGTGGGAAAGTTAAGAGATTCTGCTGCAATTTCCACTTCACCATCAGTCAACAATCCGCGCAAGTAGTTAATGGCAGATTCCAGTTTGTCCCCATCCAGAGCTAAAGCGGGATCGACTGAGAGTTCCAGCCAGTTCTGACCGTTAATGCTGACGCGCGGCCCCAATACGGATGCCTGATGTTTTTTCAACCGCGATAGAAACTCGTAGGAGTCTTTTGTGGTACTGGGTCGGTTTTCCCGTTTCCAAGTTGCAGGCAAGGTTGGATTAACTTTAAAGTCGTCCGTTTTGTCCCACTGAATGTCAAGTCGGTACGGAGCGGAGATCGCGCCCCCATTCTCAGCAACTGCCAAAACGCAGAGCGTCCCTCTCGGCACGATAAATGGCTCATTGTAAGTACCGCCGGTATTTTTGGGATCGGAGCCATCAGTCGTGTAACGAATAGGCACATCCGGCGCGGCCTTCAGCCCTACCATTTTAGCGTTGCTGTTCTGGAAAGAGCGTGACTTAATCGTAATGCGATTGCGCCAAGGGACAGGTGCACCCGTTTCATGCTCTCCATTGGAGTCCACACACAGAAACGAAACGTCCAACTCGCTAGTACGGAAGTTCTTGGGATCGGAGACAACCTGGGAGTTTGGGGTAGCGACTGCTCCCACCTCATAGTAAATCGTGTCACCGTGAACAGCGCTCAAGGCTAGAGTGACTTCGCCAGTATCATCGTTACGCTGTCTTTCTTGTACCCGAACTTCAGTGTGTGGTTTGGGAAAGGGAGGCTTTTCAACGTAGCCACCGCCGTCTTCTCGCCATTGGTCTTTATGAATCAAGTCATCTTTCAGGAGATCTAGAGCGTCAAACCGATGCCACTGCCAAAGAGTGTTGGTGGCTGCTCGTTTCTTGACCTCAGACCACAGCATTACCTTCTGAGTCAATAGGCGCTGCTCGCACTTCCTACGCCCATCACTAACTGACGCTGTTCCGGGTGCCTTGCCAGCAGCCCCAAGGTAATCATGTTATGGGTTTTACCACCACCCATTGCCTGGGTAAGGACAAAGCACACCTTGATTAGACGTTCCCGCGAAACGTCGAAAGGCTTCTCTAAGAAGCCGTTTCATCCCCTCAGTCAGGTCGTTTTCTGCAAAAAATTCCTCTGGCTTGATTTTGTCTTTGATTAAATCGGTTAGGTCTAATACCGTGTCCCGTTTTGAGCGGTTAAACACACTTTGACGTGGTTTGCAGAGTTGCTTTAATGTTTTCATATATATTTATTACTTACCTTGACTTTAGACATCTTATGGGAAATACTTCGCCAGTAAATCCTGACTACGATTGTCCATCTGCCGTGACATCCCTCAATCTGCTTCAGCGCTAGCGGTGGCGGCTTAGTGCGTCCATTCTCCCAACGATTGACGGTTAAGCAAGTGACTATTGCAGGAAATGCTCTCTGCTCGTTCCTCAGGAGTCGCTGTTGCCCAGAATGGTTGAGACTTGTTTGCTGGGTGCAGAATTAATGTTTGATGACTGACCTCAACCACAGAACGGGTGTTGGGCTTAATCGCTTCTAGAATCTTGGTAGGCAAATAGAGTGAGCCATCTGCGTTGACTTCAACAATCGGATTCATAGAATGGACCTCTAGGCTTCCAGGTCTGTAACCCTATCCTACAGCTTCTCTTACCGATACATTGGCAGCAGCATCAACTATAAGTATCAAGGGGTGGCCATGCCGTGCGCCTACCTTTTTAGCTGTGTTGACATCTGTTGAAAGATGGACGTGATGCTGCGACATCTTTTGCAATCCCGTTTGCCGAATCGCCTCCACTGCCTTCTCACCCGTACCGTGATAAAGGACGTCAGGCGGAACCTGCGGCTCCAGTTGCAGATCGACCTCAACGCTGTGTCCCTGGTTAGCTCGAATTAACGTTCCTGTAGGGTCGAAGGAGAAACGTTTCTTGTCGCTGGTAGCCACCACTTCTTCCAGTTCGGCACGAGTAATGGAGAATTGATGAGCAACACAAGCAGATAGAAGTGCGTCAACGACAATCCAACCACCAGGAGCGAGGGTGAGTCCGATCCTTTCTGGTTGATGCCGCAGAT
>CAXUIV010000380.1:0-1736 GCA_964250875.1 uncultured bacterium | reverse complement strand
ATCCAACCACCAGGAGCGAGGGTGAGTCCGATCCTTTCTGGTTGATGCCGCAGATACTTGCTGATTCTGATGAGACGAGAATTGTCCATCGGTCTACCACTGATGCCGATCGTTGATGTGTAATCTGATGATTACGGCAAGCTAGAGATTGATGAAAGCTACATGTCACCAGGGAAGAATTCCTGAGATTATTCAATGAATAAGTTAGATGTTTATCGGCAGCTTATTCAAAAAATTGTAGAAAAGCATGCACGACATACACCCAGCCATGGACAACGACCTTCAAAGCGAACGTGAACTATCTGAATATCTCCTTAGTATTAAGTCTGGCCTTAAAAAGGTAGCTTTAGCGTTACATTCATGCTACGAATTGACTACAAAAGCGTTAAGGGCATACTACAGAGTTGGTAGAAAAAGCGCGATCACCCACTAGCCAAGCGATCGCTTTTCTGCTGACCGAGACAACATTAGACTTAGGAGAGGGAGCTTACTGCTACGACAAGTAGGGTGATACCTTGTCTCCCAACAACTTTAACTCGCTCACCAGGAAACACCGCAGGTGGGCAATCAGGCTGATAGAGTCGGGCAGGCCAATAAGATGCCTGAAACTTGACTCGTCCGGACTGACGATGAGTAATTGTCTGTTCAACCGTACCCATACTTGGTGTCGGGAACATTGTAATTTGTGCTGCGGACGATAAACCTTTCATCGGTTGCCTCCATCCAAATTAATCGGAAACTGAGTTCAGTCTGCACCCCGAAAACCGATTGAACGGCGAAGATCGCGTCAGTTGAAAACGGATCTCAGCTCTCAGGCGTTGAATAGCTCAAAGCACTTCTTGGCCGTCGGTCAATCTCCACCACTAAGAATGAGATACATCTTAGGTTCATAAAGTTTCGGACAAAGTTCCTGTTTTTATTCAAAAAAGGCATAAACGTTTTTGAACAGGGCAGGCTACAGACGTCTTGGTGGGGACAAGGAAACATCTGACAAGGGCAATGCGTCATCTGATATCCAGGTGATGCATCTATCCGCGTCCTGAGAGGAGCAATCAGCAAAACCAAGCCAAAAATGGAGCAACATTTGGGTATTATAAGGAGGCTGTTTGCAAAACCAGGCAAATACTAGCTCCTCACACCGCTCGGAGATATCCTTATGCTGACCCTCAAAATCGTTGTTTATGTCGTTGTCGCCCTCTTTGTTGGCTTGTTCGTTTTTGGCTTTTTGTCAAACGATCCGTCTCGTAACCCTGGCCGGCGGGACCTCGAATAGGCAGCGACTGCATACCTCAAGCCAGAAGACTGAAGACAACTGTTTAGTCATCAGTCTTCCAACAGAGGCGGTTGCTACTGCGGTTGAGGTCAGGCGTCCGGGCTGCTTACTCGCTCCCTTTTTGCTGAAATATGCCCCACCTAGTCTTGCCGCCGCCACCGCCTGCTGTTGTCCAGTCCTCAACCACTGAGGATGCCAGTACAAAAACCTTAACAGTACCGTCTGCAAAGTCGGTAACTGCAAAGTTATTATCTGCACTCACTCCCCCAGCAACGTTTGCTCCTGAACCCTCCTCGACCAGTGTTGCTAAAAGTGCAGCCATCTTAGGGTCGGATCTGTCAGTAGGTTCCCCTATTCAACAGTTTGAAACCAGCAATAGCAACAGCCTCCCAGCAGATTCAATAGGGTTTACACAACCATTGGAAGATATAGAATCTTCCTCTATCCCCCCATCCCCCCATCC
>CAXUIV010000379.1:0-5329 GCA_964250875.1 uncultured bacterium | reverse complement strand
CTAGCTGAGATTCATCCTCACTGTGTTCGACATTTGATTTGCGCGGACTTAAAAGAATCACAGTGGTCGCAATTGCTGCTTGAACAAGGTTATCAATCCTCAGAGCCATCAATCTGGTTATTAGAAGGATTGCTTTATTACCTGAACTCAACCGAAGTCCACAACTTACTCACAAAAATCAAAAATTTGGCGATCGCGGGAAGTTGGTTTGGAGCTGATGTTATTAGCTCAGCCATCTTGAAGGGGAATGATGAGTGGGCGAAGTATTGGCAATCAAGTTGCGATCATCCTGAGTCCTTCTTCGCGGACTACGGTTGGAAAGCGTCTGCGATTCAACCTGGAGAAGAAGGTGCGTCTTTTGGCAGATTTACTTATCGATTTCTAGACCGAAGTGTTCCTAATGCCGAACATGTCTTCTTGGTCACAGCTTACAGGCAAGACTAATAAACTTAAAACTACTGAAGCATCGCAGTTTTTTTGGTGTGGAAAGTAAGATGTAAATCGGACTCTTGAAACTGCCATATGCGACCACATATCCAAAGCCAAATGTGAATAACGTTGATGGGAATTGTTTTTGATGTCAGCTTCTACATCCCCTAACAGAGCAACTCGATGGCGAATTCCTGCTGTACTCGCCGTAACGGTCTTGATAAATTATTTAGATCGGAATAATCTATCGCTGGCGATTCCTCGCCTTGCTCAAGAGTTTGGCTGGAGCGATCGCGAGGTGGGTTCTAAAGGCGAATTGTTGTTAGCTGCTTTCTTTCTGTCCTATGCATTGTCTAACATGCTGCTGAGTCCTGTTGCTGAGCGGCTCGGACCCAAACGCAGTGTGATGTTAGCAATTGGTGCATTCTCACTGGTTACGATGTTGAGTGCGCCATTCGGATCTTCCTTTACGGCTTTGATTGTCTTGCGTTTGCTCTTGGGGCTTGCAGAAGGTGTCCATATTCCAATGTTGAGTACCATTATCAGTCGCTGGTTTCTGCCCAACGAGCGATCGCGGGCGAATGCAACCTGGGGAAGTGGCATTTTACTATCGACGGCGATCGCGCCGATCATCCTTGTTCCGTTAATTCAGGTTTTGGGTTGGCGTTTGACCTTTGCTGTTCTAGGACTGGGTGGAATGTTGCTCTCAATTCCCTTGGTTTACTTTCTGGTACAGGATCAGCCGCCGTGCGAGGGGTGGCAAGGTACTGATGGAATTACAACTCATGATCAAACGAGAAGAACATCTCTAAGTCGTTATCGTCGAGATCGTCGGTTCTGGTTCGCTGTTGTCGGAGGCAGCCTTAATGCTTTTTGTGCCTTTGGTTTACTAAACTGGTTGCCAACCTACTTTAATCGTGCCAAAGGAATCGATTTTGAACAGTTAGGATGGTCGCTTGCGCTTGTTTTTACAACGGGGATTGTGGGGATTGCTTTGATGGCTTATTTGGGAGATAAATTGCAACAAAGAACGCAATTGGCGGGAATTGGTTTTCTGATTGCCGGGGTGATGGTCTATCTCGCCTCCACAACATCTAATTTGTTTGTTGTGGTGCTTTGTTTTGCGCTCGCGGTGTTCTGCCAGAGTGCCTATAGCGCTCAAGAGTATGCCATTGTTCAACGCATTTTACCTAGCGATCAGGTCGGAGCGGGTACAGGGCTGTATAACGGTCTATCTCTCCTATTCGGGGGGGTTGGCGGCTCTCTGATTCCAGGGTCAATTGTCGCTGCAACGGGCAGTTTTGATGCAGGTATTCTTAGCATTGTTGTGGGTGCCTGGATGGCATCCGTTGTAATGTTTATACTGGCCCGGATGATTCGATATTGAGCGAGTAGGCTGTTTTCAGGACTGCGTTTGGCATTCTATATAGCTCCTGCTCTCTTCTAGCTCTGCCGAACTGGCGTCGAGTCAGTGCCATTCGCTCCTAAATCACTACTTCCAGACGTTATAAAACCCGCTCAAAGCTGAACTTCAAGCGGGTTTTTGCTACTGTATAAGGAATTCGATATATTGTGTTGATACTTCTATTAAACTCCGAAAAACTAGACTTGCAATCAAGTAGTAGTGAAGATACAGAGGAAAATATTAAGTAACAGTGAACTTCTTCTAAGATCGTCGTACATCCAGCGATATGCCCCAACACTGTTCAGTTAACGGAAGCTCAAAGAGCGTAGAGACGTTGCATGCAACGTTTCTACATTGTTATCTGAACCGTGCTGCGGCCCACCCTTTAAATAACCTGTGGATGAAGCTCAATCCAGTGGTCAATATCCCTTAACACCTGGTCAGGAATCTCCCAAGGAAACAAATGGGCAGTGTTAGGGTAGCACTTCCAGTGGCAGTCCTTCAGGTGTCGAGCAGTTTCTAGACTCGAATCAGCTGTGATATGTCGGTCAGCAGCTCCTGCTAGCATCAAACTGGGACACTGAATCTGCTGTAACTCCGCTAAGCGATTGTACCCAGCATTGAGAGCTGTGAACAGCGCTCGTTGAGCGGCGGCAGAAGTCTGGAGGTAGGCTGCCATAGCTTCCACAGCCAAATAGCGGTAGGCGGTGGGCGTGTGTTGCTGAATCAGGTAGCGATAGAGCGATCGCTTACCAAACGTATCAATGTTCCACTGCCAGCTAGGCTGTAGCCGATTCAGAATCGAAGCCACTCCAGTATAAAGATTGTCCTGCCAACTGATCGGCGGATGGCTACCTTGAGGTCGGGCAGCCGTAGCAATCAGAATCAGACCAGTGACTCGTTCTGGTAGCCGCAGCGCTAACTCCATCGCTAGGATTCCGCCCAGCGACCATCCTAGTACCAAGCATCTGTCAACCTGGAAGCGATTCAGAAGGGCTTCCAGATCCGTCAGGTGATCGGTCATATGAAAGTTCATCTGGGTGCGACTACTGCCGTAACCGCGCAGATCGGGGGCAAGAGTCTGAAACCGCTGAGACAAATGGTTAGTAAAAACGGACAGGCTACGGCCTGATCCAGGATGGCCGTGTAAGCAGAGAATCGGAAATCCCTCGCCCTGAACGTAAACGTTAAGGTGTGCAGCAGTCTCAACACGCTCCATCATCAATCAGCAATACAGTTTAGAATAGAATAATTTGCCTACCGACAACCGTGTAGAGACGTTGCATGCAACGTCTCTACACGAATTAACTGAGCAACAACGTGTTATGAAGTCTTGCTAGCGCCCGTCAGGAGACCCTCAACTTCCGATAGCTGTATCGCACCAGAGAACTTATCTCCAGTTGTGATAAAGAAGGGAGTACCAGTAATCCCTAAACTCTCAGCTAGCTGAGCATCCTGTCCCACCGCTTTGAGAGCAGCTTCAGCGGCACGATCTGTGTTGAACCGCTCCAAATCAAGATTCAGGTCTTTAGCGGTTGCGAGATACAGTTCCTCACCCAACTTGTTCTGCTGGGTAAATAGGGCATCATGGTATTCCCAGAATTTGCCCTGTTGCCCCGCCGCCCAAGCCGCTTTGGCCGCAGGTAAAGCTTCACCATGAATCCGATTCAGCGGATAGTGCTTAAACACCAGCTCGACTTCGCCCGGATGCTTCGCCATCAGCTGCTTCAAGGTCTTATGAGCCTCGGCACAGTAAGGACACTGGAAGTCGGAGAACTCCATTAGCACAATCTTGGGTGCCTCTGCTGCTCCGGCGGTGGGCGATTGGCCTATCACCGCTTGAGGATTGGCCTTTAACTCCTGCATGAACGCCTGCTGTGACTGTTGCAGCTTCGCCGCTTGCTGTTGCTGGTAGCCCTGGACCGATTCCAAAATGGCTTCTGGATGATCGCGCAGGATTTGGAGAACTTGCTCTTCCAGGCGTGGACTGATGCGAGTGGCTGCTTGCGCAGGTGCTGGGCTGCCTAACAATGTCCAGGACAGCAGCAGCAGCACTGCTAGCCCCAATACTTTCCCCGCAACGGCTAGAAAATCTGCCCGGGCGATCGCCCAGAACCGAACTTGACGCATTTGACGCATAAATCCCTCACGTTCTGACATCATCCCGTATGCTTGACCATTCATCTAAACCTTAGCAGCAGTAGCAAAGCGGATTTTGAGGTAATCTTCCTCCATCTTGGCACCCGCTGGCTGCAAAGCTGCCAACGCTTGCGGCAGCACCAGGTTGCGACGGTGGTTCCCAATTGTGATGTTTAATTCATCGCCAGTTTTGTTCAGCTGAACTTGGTCTTTAGGGACACCAGGCAGGTAAATCTCTAAACTGTACTGGTCTTTATCCTGCACCACTCTTAAGGTTGTCTCACGGTAATAGACTTGAGTTGGATCTTCGTCAGGGTAGAGCGTTTCCTTCAGCCGATCCAGGGCTGCTAGACCGCACAGTTCTTCCGAATAGAGAGGAACTTCCTTGACTGGTAGCGGATGAAAATTCTCGTGAATTTCCTGGCGGTACTGCTGCTGATTTTGCTTCCACTGCTGAAAGAATGGGTCAGTAACCTCGTCGGGAATAATCCGATTCGCCACAATCATATCCGTAGCGACGTTGTATAAACTCAAGTAGGCGTGAGCGCGGAGGGACTCTTTGATCACCATCTTCTCTGGATTGGTGACCAGACGTACTGAGGTTTGAGTATTGTCGGTTAAGACTTTCTCCAATGCTTCAATCTGCTGGTAAAACTCGTATGGCGCATCCATCACCTCTTTATCTGGCAAAGAAAAACCGGCGATCGGCTTGAAGAAGGGTTCAACCAAAGGTCGGAGAGCAACGGATAGACCTTGCAGCGGCTTGTAGAATCTTCTCATGTACCAGCCGCCAACTTCTGGCAGACTCAGGAGTCGCAGCGCAGTGCCAGTAGGCGCAGAGTCAATAATGAGAACATCAAACTCGCCTTCGTCGTAATGACGTTTCATCCGTACCAGACCAAAAATTTCATCCATGCCTGGTAGAATTGCCAGTTCTTCAGCCTGGACGCCATCTAAACCACGTGCTTGCAGAACTTGGGTGATGTAGCGCTTGACGGCTCCCCAGTTGCCTTCCAACTCCATCAGTGCATCGAGTTCTGCACCCCACAGATTTGGCCGAACCAATCGAGGGTCATGCCCCAGTTCCAGGTCGAAACTATCGGCGAGAGAGTGGGCTGGATCTGTACTTAAAACAAGGGTTCTGTAGCCGAGTTCAGCACAACGCAAGCCAGTAGCGGCAGCGACAGACGTTTTGCCTACTCCCCCTTTACCAGTCATGAGGATTACGCGCATGGATAGTTTCGTCCTGCTGAAAATTGTTTGTGTTCTTTTACTTTATCGATTCTGACGAGGAAATACATGCTGCTTCACCACATCAAGGCGCGAACACTTCCAGTAATCGATGTGGGACACAAT
>CAXUIV010000378.1:0-5330 GCA_964250875.1 uncultured bacterium | reverse complement strand
AGCAATAGACTTTCAGCTATTAATGCAAGTCATGAGGAGTGTTTTAGATTGCGCTTCTTTACACCCCTCCTCACTGGATTTTGTCGAGGCTTGTTTGGGCCATATTCAAGATCGGACTCAGTTCATTACTTTTCTATGCATTTTAATGCCAGCTACAGTCAAAATTGCCTACGCCCAGAGGCAACCTGAGATTGCAGTGCGCTTTGCCGAACTAGCCTTACGGATAGATGCGAATGAGCAAGAAGTTCTAGGTCATTTGGCTGGTTTTTATCAAAATTCTGGTGATTACAGGCAAGGTATAGAAACAGCTAAGCTGTACTATTCCCTAGCACAGAACCTGGCAGATAAAATTTTTGCTAATCATCTGATTGCACGGGGACTAATGAGTGCTGGTGGATATTGGGAAGAAGCTTGTTCCGTTTTTCAGCGCCAGGAATCGTTGATAAAGTCGCTGATGGAAGATCATCCGGTAGATCTCAGTCAAGCCAGAGTGTTACGACTGTTCTGCTCCTACTTTTATGCGCCATATTTCCAGGATAGACCTAAAGAAAATCGGCAAGTCTTCAATCAATTGATGCAACTTTGCCAAACTAATGCTCAAACTTATAGCAAGGAGAAAGTAGAGCGGTACAGTCAGCGGAACTTGAATCAAAAAATACATAGTCCTGCTAAACCTTTGAAGATTGGTTATTTATCTCATTGTTTAAAAACCCACTCTATTGGTTGGCTAGCGCGATGGGTATTTCAGCATCATGATCGCGAGCGCTTTCAACTTCATGCCTATTTTCTTTTAGGTGGACAGGAGACTGACAACTTACACCAATGGTACGTCAGTCAAGTTTCTCAAACAGGTAAAACGGGTAGGAACCTGGAAGTGATTGAGCAAATTTACCAGGATGAAATTGATATTTTGATCGATCTGGACAGTATTACGCTGGACGCTAGTTGTGAGATTGTAGCGCTCAAACCTGCACCCGTTCAAGTGACTTGGTTAGGCTGGGATGCATCAGGAATACCAGCTGTTGATTACTTTATTGCCGATCCATACGTTCTGCCAGAATCGGCTCAGGAGTATTACTCAGAGAAGATCTGGCGTCTACCTCAAACTTATATAGCAGTGGATGGGTTTGAAGTGGATGTACCTACGGTACGTCGAGATCAGTTGGATATCCCTAGCAATGCAGTTGTCTATCTGTGTGCCCAGCGAGGATTCAAGCGACATCCAGACACAGCGCGATTGCAAATGAAGATTCTTAAAGAGGTGCCAAATAGCTATTTCTTGATTAAAGGTTGGGCTGATGACGAATCGATTAAACGTTTCTTTACTCAGTTGGCAGAAGAAGAGGGTGTCGATTGCGATCGCCTAAAATTTTTGCCAGACGTTTTTTCGGAGGCAATTCACCGCGCTAACTTAGGTATTGCCGATGTCGTACTAGATACCTATCCTTATAATGGCGCTACAACAACCCTAGAAACTTTGTGGATGGGCATTCCCTTGGTTACACGGGTGGGAGAGCAGTTTGCCGCTCGCAATAGCTACACAATGATGATGAATGTTGGTGTGACAGAAGGAATTGCTTGGACTGACGAAGAGTATATAGAGTGGGGTGTGCGGTTGGGACAGGACGAAGCTTTACGACAGCAAGTTGCTTGGAAACTCAAAGCGTCACGGCAAACAGCGCCGCTATGGAATGCGAAACAGTTTACTCGTGAGATGGAGAAGGCTTACGAGCAGATGTGGGCTAGGTACGTTGAGGCTGGTCGGTAAACAAGCAGAAAGCTCTTTTACCTGTACAATCTCTCATTAGTCAACTGTCTTTGATGAAGTTTTTGGAACAGCGAACCTATTTGAGCTGAGTAGGCGCGACTGTTTAAGAATCGAGGATTTCTTTGCATTGATTGCTTAATTTGGTCACTCTTCTCTCTAAACAGTTCAGGATCTGTTCCCAAAGCAACTGCTTGCTGAACATAAGTCTCTTCGCTCTCTGTAATTAAATCAAGTATTTGAAGTTCTCTTAGCAATGATGCTCCCATTCTAGAACGAGAGGCACTTCCTTCCCTCACTACTATTGGTAATCCAACTGCAAGCGGGTCGATCAGCGAAGTCATACCGGAGTAGGGATAAGAATCTAGATAGATGTCGCCGAGTTTTAAGTATTCCTTAACGTCAGCGCGATTCGGTACAGAACCAAGAATCTTAAATCTATCTTCACTTAAACCGTGCTTAGCAAAGGTAGCTATCAAACGCTCCTCGAAAGGAATATTTGCATAAGAGGGAGACCAGTTGGGATTAAATGGATAAAGTAGTAGTTGAGAATGAGGAACAGCAGCAATTATCCTGGCCCAAACCTCTTCCAACTCAGGAATTATCTTCTGACAATTAGCTCCAGATATGTAAACCACAGCATCTTGCTCAATTCCCAGCTTCTCTCTACTAACGCTGATTGTCTCAAGAATCTGCTCCTCAGTGGCGAAATGAAAGCACTGTGCCGGACCATCTAACGTTACTAAAGTCTCAGCGTATTGTTCTTGAGCGTCTTTCTCTGGCTCTGTCATCATGCCTGAAATGTAATAATCAATGTTGCGCATGCCCGTTGTTACGGGTGTGTTCATGCCAACTACCTGTACTGGTGCCAATCGATGCAGGGCAAGTAGGGTGACTGAATTAGTCTTGGATGTAACATTAGTGGCAAAGAAAATTATGTCTAAGCAGTCACCTCGAATATTGTTGACCTGAGCGTTCAAATCATCCGGCAGCTGTACCAAGGCATCAGCGTGACCAAAGACATAACGTTCTAGACGAGGTTTACCAGACCCTAGTATGTAAACAACAATTTCAAACGTGTCCCGGCTCAAGTGGTTGAATACTGGTAGTGTTGCAAATATTTCTGGGCGAGGGTCTAACTTATCGCAAATGATTCCCAGCTTAATTCTTTCTGGCTCTATTAACCGTTCTGAAAAATTGTGGTCTAATTTATGACCTTGAGCTTTCAAACCGAGTTCCATGACCTCTGCTCGCTTCACAAAAATCTCTTTGAGATTTGCTTCGGTAAAGTACAGACGTAAGGAATTAGCATTTAGAGTGAAATACAAGGCAGCATCTTGCCACAACTTGACATCTGGTTTTTTCAGAACGTTCCTATGCAGGTAATCTAGACTCTGCTGAATGCGTTGATAGTAGTTGTCTAGTTCCTCCATGTCCTGAAAGAAGCGTGGAGGAATACACAGAACATCGAGATGCTGATTCAGCAGCAACTCAGGCATGCTTGTGAAGTTATCTAACTCATAAGCTGGAAGCTGTTCAGCCTGTACCTGAGCAATCCTGCATTCATTTTCTTGCTCCAGAACAATTCGAGCCTGGACACGGGGCAGGAGAACCGACCACTGAACCTGACTCAACTGACTGACTAAAGAGATCTCCATTCCTTCAGTAACATCAATTTCCTCCATTAAAACCTGCATGACTGCCCCAGACAAAATGAGATTTGCATCCTCTTCCGAAACATCATCACTGTCTATGAGCAGAGTGATGCGATCGCTATCAGGATGAACTGCAATCTCTTGAAGAACTCTTACCAATTCTAAATTGAGTGAATTTTCTGGCTGAGACCAATCTGGAAAAATAATCAAGTTAATTTTTCTCAGCTTTAATGGCAGAAGAGTAGCTGCAATCAAAGCAGAGCTAACTGTCTGTGCCATTTCTGACCAGGAGAATCTTCTCGCTTGTTCTAAACCTACAGCGATTAATGAGTTGCGAATATTTGGCTTTTGGACATCGCAGAGTGCATTGGTAAGTCCATCCACATCGCTATCATTCACGTACAAAACTGCTTCCCCTGCAACTTCTGGAATCGACGCATTTGGACACGTTATAACAGGACATCCACAGGCAAACGCTTCGAGAATAGGCAAGCCAAACCCCTCATATTTTGAGGGATAGACCAATGCTACAGCGCCAGAATAAGCAGCTCTTAACTCCTCATCACTCAGTTGTAGCAGGTGGACAACGCTGCCGGAAGTATAAGCTCTAAACTCTGCCTCCAGTGATGAAGGACCACTCCCCGTGCAAACGATTTCAAACCCATGTTTGCTGTACAACCGGGCGAAAGCTTGAAAGAACAAAACGCTGTTTTTATAGCCGTTTGCTATACCTACTAAAACGAAGTAAGGTTTTGAGATACCATACTTGATCTTAAAACTATTAACCTCTTCAGCACTTGCTGGTGAAAAAGAGCTTCTGACTCCACAGAGAGCTACTTCTACAGATTCCAAAGGAATATGCGGAAAAAACTTGGTCAGGTCGCGTGCTGTATTCTCTGAAATTGCTATATGTGCAGAGGCATGTTGGATGGCGTGGTGCTTCTCTTGCCACATAGGATGGTTTAAAGCCCATCCCATAACTTCTGGAATCATGTCATACACCATGAAAACAGAAGGCGTTGAAAGGGGTGTGGTGTAGTAAGTGGAGACGAATAGCTCAGCGCCCTCTTCATCACAAGTTTGCTGTAGCATCTCACGATCCGCTAATACGTTAGCGTAGCTGTGAGCGGGAACTTGCCGATACTTAATTCCAGGAATCTTTGGAGCAGTATTGGCTCGATCCAAAACGACAATGTGTTCGGCGAAACCGTTATCTGCCCATTCTCGCAATAACGAGTCCCAGACACGAGCGATGCCTGTGTTATACATCTGAAAAAATACACCGTCAATAACAATCTTCGGAAGTACCTTTTTATTTTCTACAAACTGCTTCTGCAAATCTTCTGATTGCAAAAAATGCCAAACATCACCAATATGTTCCTTCTGTGCAATCGGTACTACACCACAAGATGTTGTACTGTCAACTAACGTCCCATCCCTGACCCAAGAAAAATACTCGTGCAGCAGCACAGGAAATTTAGTCTGTGCCTGTAATTTCATCCACTCTGGAACTGCGTTTTTATAACCGTAATATTGCTCTTTGAACTGCAGTTGTTCCTGTGTTACGTAGGCAAAGTGTTGAAAAATCAAATTTAGCTGTTCCGTCTCTTCATGCAGGAAAGGATTGACACTTGCAACATCCCTCCACTGACCATCGGGCAAAGGTTCAGCTAACCTTGGAGGTTCATGTGCTACCCAAACTGCCCCAGGCTTAAATCTCCAGGTTCGTAACCACTCTTGTTGAGGATTTTGAGCATAGCAGTTACGAGTACTGATAACAAGTTTTTCTCCAACGAAGTACCAGCACCAGTAGAAAGCAGCCGTTTTGTCAGGGTTGTTAATGAACATCTGCCTGCCAATGCACAGCTGCTCAACTGTCCATAGTTCATCTACATCCACTTGCCATAGCA
>CAXUIV010000377.1:0-5332 GCA_964250875.1 uncultured bacterium | reverse complement strand
AGGGCGAAAATAACCACCTAGTTGCAAATCAGCAAGCAGCCTATTTTCTAAACATTTTATACTCAGTGCAACCGTTTTGATAGACGGCGATCCAAACGTTTCTACATAGATAACGAACACAAGCCAACTTGTAAGGACTACCTGCGCGACCATACCGCCAAGGCTACCCGCAGAATAACGGTTGAACCTCCTGGCGATGTCCCTATCGACGAATGCCGTGCGTGAGTTGCTCCCAATTCGCATGCGCAATCTTTTCCTTATCGTTATCGCTTATGGGGAGTTGTTCTAGGAACTGTCTTGGTCCTCCACCAGGCCGATATTGATAGGGGTAATCGGTTGAGAACAAAACACGGTCGATGCCGACGATTTCCAGAGCGTGGCGGAAATAGCTTTCGCTGAACATGCCGCTCGAAGTTACATAGAGGTTCTCGCGCATAGTATCGACAACGGACCGTTGCAGCTTCGTCACGCGAGAGAACGTCTTTAAGCGCTCTGTGTAAAACAACACAACCTCGCCCCAGTGGCCAAGAATGATCTGAAGATCCGGAAATCGATCAAAGATACCGGCAAGGACAAGTCGCAGAAATTGGATTCCGCAATCGTAGTGCCATCCGAGACCGAAGCAGGCAAACGTGAGTTCGACCTGCGGGTCGAAGCCGGAGTAGTAGGCTTCTCGTACCGCACGAGGCGGTGTTTGCGGATGGATGAACAGTGGAATACGCAGATGCGACGCCATTTCAAAGATCGGCCAGAAGTCAATATGATCGAGATTTTTATCCATCGTTCGACCAAAGAGCATTCCACCTTTCAGCCCTAGGTCGCAAACAGACCTCTCCAACTCCCTCACTGCCTCTCGAGGGGCCGTGGTCGGGATTGTGGCGAAGCCATCGAACTGGTCTGGATAGCTCGAGATCGTTGCAGCGATAAGGTCGTTTGTACGACGCGCAAGAGAGATGCCCTCAGCAGGATCGAGATTGTGTAGCCCTGGACTGGTCAAGGACAATACCTGCACATCGACGCCGCTTTCATCCATTCTCGCTAAGCGTTCATCGCTCAACTCTTCCAGTCTGTCCAGGATCTCTCCTTGGTGGAGCGATTCACTTATGTCTTGATCGGCGCTGGGTGCTGCGGCCCAAGAGGCTCGGACGGCAGGAGAGAGAAAGTGTTCTTCTACACCGACAATCTTCATTGAAACTCCTTGGTTAGCATTCTTATTTGCAGTGCGTGCTAGGCATGCACCTCGCGCTCCTGACATCCCACCCGGACAACTCTTCCGGTCCTTGGCAACAGTGCCACCCGAAGTGATTGAAGTAATCGACCAGACTAGCAGCCGAGAACACCGCTCTGGTTTACTCCCCATCCACCTGGTCGTGTGCCTGATTATCGCCTTGAGTCTCTGGAGCCACGACTACACGAAATCAACGAGAGCCTCCTAGATTTCCTTTTGTAGCACAGTTTCAGCTTAAGTTAACCGTATTTAGCGCTGCGGGAGTCCTCGACCGACCAGATTGGTAGTTGATTAACTGCTTGAAGTGTCAAATCGACGTAAGTGCCATTCTCCTTGGCAACATCTTCACCGAAATAGCCTTTGGGACCATCATGGTCTTGGGGACCACTGCTGACTGCTGTGTAGCGATCATGTATACGGGCTACGTTGAATGGGGAAGCCACGTTCCACTGCCAGCGCGAGGGGAACACAACGCCGCCTATATTTTGAACCCAATCTTGACGACCGCGAAGATGGTAGAAATGGTCAGTCACATTGAAGCCCTGTCTGCCGTCAAAGACGCCACCAACAGAGACGATAGTGATTTTTGCCTTAAGCCACTGGTTAAGATAGGGAGCTGCACCGAGGGCAACTTCTACACCACCGCTAGTACCTAGGAGAATGATTTTTAACGGTTTTTGCGGGGATGGTAGTGGCTGCATCGCATTCATACGCTCAATGATCGCTGTGGCAATCCCTGCATTGTAGATTGGACCATAGCGAGGGTCAGCAGCGATCGCGAACCGCCAGAGATTGCGGATTTTAATCAGCACATCTGCTACTCCTAGCCAGCTATCTGCCTCATCTGCCTCATGAGCAAAGCGCCATAGTGGAGCCAGTAGTCGCTGTCCTCCCAAACTTTTATTTGATACCGAATATGGGAAAACGTCTCGAACCATTACGCAGTTGGGATGGAGTTTAAAGAGATGGTCGAGGAAAGCTGTTTGCCCAGATGTTAGCTCATCGCCAGAAAAGTCGCCGATTCCTGGCAGAAAGACGGTGTAACAGTTTGAATTGCCTCCAGGACTTGTTCCAGGTTGTAACGGCAGATTTTCAGGTCGTTTTTGCTTAAAACCTAATTCTGACGACACACCTAAACTCTCGGCCCCTTGGCCCAAACCCCACACCAGTGTTCCCACAGGTGCCGTGATTCCCCAGATGAGAAGTATGACTCCAGCTAGGATTAACAGCTTCAAGGTTTCACCCCGAAACCACGCAAGGACTCGCTCGATTAATTGCAGCATTCAAGAATCAGGTGCATAGTGGCGAAGGGGACACGGGAACACCTATGGTGTACACAAAATAGCCTTGCCAAAAGGGATGTAGGGGGATCTTTGCTGCTGCCGCTCATAACTAGCGATTTGAATCTTGTTGTAGTTTGCTATCTAAACCAGTATCTTATCAAAGGTCTCTCTAAGCCTAGGCAGTAAAAATCTAGTGAACGGTAAAGATTCAAATAGAAGTCTGATTACAACTCTCTCGAATGCAATAGCTTTAGATGCAAATTTTTATGAAAATGCTTGTAATACTCCTGGCACTCTACAGATAGACCGAATCATTGTGGTTTTAGCAGCAGTGTCTCACGCTGTTGGCGGTGCCGTTATCTTATTAATCGATCGAGTTTCCCCTCCTATTCTGGCTTTAGCAGTTCTGGTTGATATTGCTACTGTCATTGGAGGATACTATTTTTGGACGCTCACTATCTGGAAGATAGGGCAGTGGCTGCAACCTAATCATCCGACCTATCAAGATTTGCTGGGTCCTATTGGTTTTGCCTATGCGACCCAAGTGCTGAACTTCTTAACGCTGATTCCTTTGCTAGGACGACCGATTGAGTTGGTTCTAGCCGTGTGGAGTCTGCTGGCTGTGATTGTTGCAGTCCGCCAAGGTTTAGACATTAGCACTCAAAGAGCGGTGTTGATTTGCTTAGTGGGGTGGCCTTTGGTTCAGGTGGCGATCGGTTCAGTGCAGGTTTGGGAACAGCAACTATTGGGGCACATTTAACAAGATTTGCAGGGTATTCAGGTAGGATTGCTCTTGATTGCGACGAGGATGTGAACTGCTGGGATTCGGGCGATCGCAGTTATCCTTCCACACAACTCGAAACGTTGGTGAAACTTCTAACGTATGTACCCGATGATACCAGCCATAGGCGATGAATTCTTCTGGCTCAGTTGATATTTGCAGAAAATTGGTGCCGTACATTCCAGTTTTTTCACTGCCTACAACAATATATTCATCATCGTGTACAGGTTTAAAAGGGCCAGTGATACTGTCAGAAATATACCAATAAAGTGACGAATTGGTAATTCTTTTATGCTTCACTTTATGCAGCCATTCTGGGTTCATCAGGGCTTTAAAGCACGAGAAAAATAGATGATATTTGCCGCCTTTGTAAATAACTTGAGGTCGTTCTAAGTGGTAGTAAGGCCAATCTGCTGCATTCATCGGTGCTTCTACAGCAGGCCGCATTAGCCTGTAGGGACCAGAAATTTTGTCTGCTACTGCGAGTCCAATGCATCCTTGAAAATTGCCAGGGACTTTAGAACTGGCACAAACGAACATGTAGTAGCTGTCAGTACTACAATCCTTAAAAATGTAAGGATCCCGCCAGTGAAAATGCCCTGTCCAGCTACTCCGTCCGTACCACGGATCATCTGCTGACATTAGCAAAGGTTGATCAGAATGACGTGAAAAGTGCAAACCATCGGTTGATGTTGCTAAGCCAATTGCTTCATTCCTCAGGTGCGGTGGTTCTTTACCTCCGGCTGAGTAAAACAGGTAGTAAACACCATTTTCTTTGTATGTACAGCCAGCACATACTCTGCCTGACTCCCAATTGTTATTAGAATTGGGTTCAAGCAGAACTCCTAAATCTTCCCAATGCTCTAAATCCGTAGAAGTCGCACCGCAGATTTTACTGATTGTCCACCAGGGGGTTTGTCCTTCTACCCCTTTTAGGTAGAAAAGGCGGTAAGTATCGCCATCTTTAAGTATCCAGGGGTCCCATATCATCGGTTCACCTTGACGCAGACGACGCAAAATTCCCGTGACTGTTTCGCTTAGTCTGAGCTTACCGCGCTCAATCAAGCCAACTTTAACCAAATCAGAGTGAGCTGTAGGGAGTGGTTCAAGATAGGTGAGAATTTTTCGCTGTAGGGGGTGCATAGTGTTGATTTACTCTCGCTCTAACTTCAGTAGAGGAATGAGAAACCAGCAGAGTGCTGTGAATGCTGTACTGACGATGACGAGTGTGGAAACTGGAAGCCCTCGGCTATATAGGTAGCCGCCTAGAATGGGGCCTGGTTGTCTGGCTAGGATGTACACAGACATGAGCAGCGCGTAGGTTGTGCCTTCTACGCCAATAGGACAAGATCTAGCTGCAATTTCTAATACACCCAACATCGATATCATGGCAAAAAAGCCGAAGAATATGCTTGCTAGGATAGCGCTGTGTTGATCGTGGATGAACAATAAACCGAGTGTAGAGATGACAGTTAGGCCAATGGCAAGATTGAGCAGCAGTCGCCGTGAGATTTTGGCAGCAAAGATGCCAAAAACGAGTGCGCCTAAACCATCGGCACAAGCTTCAAAGGTACCTAAGAGACCGACAAATTGGGCGTCAAAATTTAAGGCGTCTTTGTAGTAATAGATAATGTAATTGACTAGAGGTGGGACAAGAGTAAATTCAAGGCAAGCAATGAACCCAATGATGGCTAGCAACTGCTGTGATTTTATCGCCAGCCAAAAGGATTTTAGGCTGGTTGCGACGGGAACTGTTTTTTCCTGCTTTTTTTCGTCTTTAAATAATAGAAAAGTTGAGGCTAGCCCGACTAATGGTACAGTTGCAGTGCTGAGAAAAGCAGTTGATAGATTAGAATTTTGAGCAAACCAGCCGCCGATGTAGTATAGCAGCGCTTTACCAAAACCCTGAGCAGTCCACTGTGCTGCCTGTAGGCGAGCTGTATTACCCAAGATTGTGCCTTGAACAACCATGATTTTGTCCATCACGACGTTGCTAAAGGCTATAGAGATACTAACTAAAACCATGCCAAGCGCCAGCAC
>CAXUIV010000376.1:0-5334 GCA_964250875.1 uncultured bacterium | reverse complement strand
TGCAACTACACCCACTTCAGAGGATGTTAGCGTTCCCATTGCTTAGGGAAACACACGTTTGATTCAGTAATTACTAAGCCTAACACCCTTATCATCACTTATTACCACTTTTCAGTCTAAATACAGACAGTTGTTACAGTTGAGCTAGAAAGACCAGTAGATGTACCATTTGCTACTCATTCTGTATTCTTCTAGCCTGTGTGAAGAGATAAGGTAAGAGCAAGCAATGGGCAAAGCAATTGGGAAGATGAAGTCATGGCAATACAAGCAGCTTGGTACGTGAGTCAACGAAACGAGGAGATGAGTAACATAGTTTCAGCAGTAAACAACTGGTAGGACAGCAGGAAGGAGTCCACCTGCTGAGAACCACCCGCAACTATCATCTAAACGTTAAAAAATGACTACACAAACAAATACCCAACTACCAATACCATCCCACTTTGACACCCAGAAAGTGGGAGAAGTCTGGCGCGTACCTTACCAGCAGCGAGCAGTCGAGGCGAGGGACTGGGCCAAGAAATACAGCATCCAGCCAGCATCTGAGGACAAAACCCGCGTCTGCCTGCTGTTAATTGACGTGCAAAATACCTTCTGCATCCCTGATTTTGAGCTGTTTGTCGGCGGGCAGTCAGGGACTGGTGCAGTTGATGACAACGTGCGGCTGTGTGAATTCATCTACCGCAATTTAGGGATGATTACGGCGATCGCCCCCACCTTAGATACTCATACAGCGATGCAAATTTTCCATCCCCTGTTTTGGATCAACGCTGATGGAGAACACCCCACCCCAGCTGCCACCAGCATCACTCCAGCAGATGTAGAGCAAGGCACTTGGAAAGTCAACCCAGCTGTCGCTTACAGTCTTGCTAGCGATTACCCATCACTACAAGCCCACGCCCTTCACTACGTTAATCAATTAAGTCACCACGGCAAATACCCTCTAACCGTATGGCCATACCACGCTATGCTGGGCGGCATCGGTCACGCCTTGGTCTCGGCTGTAGAGGAAGCAGTATTTTTCCACTGCATAGCCCGCAATAGCCAAACTCAGCTTGAAATCAAAGGCGACAATCCTCTAACCGAAAACTACTCAGCGCTACGTCCTGAGGTCCTAGAAGGTGTCAATGGAAGTCCTATTGCCCAGAAAAATACGCGCTTGATTCAGCAACTGTTAGAGTTTGACACCGTCATCGTCGCCGGTCAAGCCAAGAGTCACTGTGTCGCCTGGACAATCGACGACCTACTGAGCGAAATTCAAACAGTAGACCCCGACCTTGCCAAAAAGGTCTACATACTAGAAGACTGCACCTCTCCCGTCATCGTCCCTGGTGTAGTAGACTACACAGAACAAGCTAACGCAGCCTTTCAACGCTTTGCTTCTGCCGGTATGCACCTTTGTAAAAGTTTTGAGTTTTGAATTTTGAGTTTTAAGTTAATTCAAAACTCAAAACTTAGAATTCAAAACTCAAGAAAAAACGGGTTAACCTCAATAAGATTGGTTAACCCGTGCAGTTCTGGGAACGAGCAGAGAATCTACTTTTGCAACACCAACTTGACGTTGGCATTTTGTAGACCGCGCTGCTTCACTTCAGCCAAAGTCTTGTTGACAGCGTACTTTTGGTTGATAGAGTTGATCAGCTCGGTTTGGTTGTGCTTTTTGGCGACGCCCCACAGGTCAGCAATTAGGTCGAAAGAACCATCGCTGTTGCGTGACCAACCGAGATCGTATTCGCCATCCAACATTGCAACCAAGTCGGCACGAACGCGCTGACCATTGTAGCCCCGGACATCAGCTTCTGTCTTGACGCTGATACCCAAGTCACGCAGGGAGGTCTTCAAGATTTCGGCATCGGTGATCTTGGTGCGCAGGGTGCTGAAATGAGACATTTGAGTTTCCTCCTAAGGAAAAATTGAGAGAGACAACGTTTGGTCAGGTAAAGCCGCGTCTGTCTTGAAATGAACTAAACGTGGCTGGTTTGAACTGCTAGCAATGAGCTAGCCTTTCCCCCTGTGGTAGCAGGAGAAAGCTTTTAAAACTCCATTCGCTGATATTCAGCAACGGAGGCTGCAGCTGGTCTAGCGCGCTGCCTGGCCCATTCTCTCAAGGCCGTTACTTGCTCTGTCATTGTCCGGGACAGAGGCAGCGTCGCTTTAATTGCGGCAATAATATCTAGCTGGGTGAACTCCCGATCTTGAGCAAAAGCCTCGTACATGGCTGCAACCATTCCTTGCTCAATCTCTGCCCCAGAAAAACCATCAGAAACTTTGGCCAACTGCTCTAAATCGAAGCGAGCAACATCCCGGCGGCGTTTCATCAGGTGAATGTTGAAAATCTCCTTGCGCTCTTCCGCTGTTGGCAGATCAACGAAGAAGAGTTCGTCAAACCGGCCTTTCCTCAAGAACTCCCCCGGCAACCGCTCGACTCGGTTAGCTGTTGCCATCACAAACACTGGCGAAGTTTTCTCTTGCATCCAAGTGAGGAAAGAGCCAAAGATTCGACTGGATGTGCCACCATCCGAGTCGGCGGAACCAGTACTACCAGCGAATGATTTGTCGAGTTCGTCGATGAAGAGGATAGCTGGGGAAATTGATTCTGCTGTCTTCAGAGCATTGCGCAAGTTTGCCTCTGAACGTCCTACCATAGAACCGTCATAAACTCTGCCCATATCCAAGCGCAGGAGTGGCAAGCTCCAGAGGCGGGAAGTTGTTTTGGCAATTAGTGACTTGCCACAACCCGGCACCCCTAGAATCAGCATTCCTTTCGGTTGCGGCAGACCATACTCTCTTGCTCTTTCAGTAAAGGCGTTAGAACGCTGCTTCAGCCACCGCTTCAACTCTTCCAAACCACCAACAGAGTCGATAGTTTCGTCTTCTTCAATATACTCCAGGATCCCGTTGCGTCGGATCAACTGCTTCTTTTCGGACAAGACGATGTCTACTTCAGTTTCTGTGAGGCGACCAGTAGTTACCTGAGCCTTACGATAAACTTTCTCGGCTTCATCCCTTGTTAGACCCAAAGCGGCTTTGAGCAACTTCTCCCGCGATTCCGTAGTGAGCCGACGACCTCGGTTTTGCTCTAGCTGCTTCGACAGAACTTGATTCAGTTCGGTCATGTCCGGTAGCGGAAAGTCAAGGACAACAACTTCTTTCTCTAGTTCAATTGGCACCTGCTGCATCGGCGACATCAAAATGATGGTCTTTTGTGTACCCTTGAAATTAGCGATCGCGTCACGCAGCCATCTCGTTGTTGCTGGTGCATCAATGAACGGGTGCAGGTCTTTAAGAACAAAGATACTTGGGTCTTTTTGGCGGATAATCCACTCTACTGCCGCCTCTGGAGATACAGTATTATGCTGCGTAACATTACGAGGCTGACCGTATTCAACAATACCGTGAGTCACAGTCCAGACGAAGATGCGGCGCTGGGGTCTTAACTGAGCGATTGTTGAGATTGCTTGCTCAGCCCGTTCTTCCTCTGAGGTAACAAGGTAGATTAGGGGATATTGAGCCTGAATGAGAATGCTTAGCTCTTCTTTCATGACCATTAACCTACTTCGAACCTATCGAGACGGTACAGACATTGATATGACTGAACATACAGTATAGAGTTATGAATAGATAAACCAATTCATCTTCCACCCAACACACCTTGTTCTTCACCCACAGGTAACCAACTGTTCCCCCTCTTGCCCCGCTCCAACTTGCTGCGTCTGCTCTGTTGAAAGCTCTTCTTGAACCACCATGACCGATTGGCCGCTCTGGTGAACGAGTTCTCCACTCCGTACAACTACCGCAGCGTCGCATTCTGGACAAGCATAAACCCGGTGCGTTCGACCATATGATACTTCCGCCTCCTCTACCAATTCTGAGTTAGCCAGGTAGAAAACAATGGCACGTTCGGCGAGTTCTGACATCGGCTCTGAGTCAACGGCGGCCCGGATTTTTAAGTGACGATGCAGTTCTGGCGACAAATATAACGTGACCTTTTGCTTAGCTTGCATGATTACTTTTTAGTTGTCCTACCCGGGTATGTGTACCAAATTACCGGCTTCCTTTTCAGGTGTCAAGCCAGTAAAACGCCTTGACGGCAATATTGTTACATTTGTTCACATTTACCGTCTGTATGTTGCTCTCAAGGGGTTGAACAGATTAAGCATCAGGCTCTTTGAAATGAACGATGCTTACTGCTGCTGGCTTTAGAGAATATGACTTAACTCGACAATTCTGGGCATTTACAAAGTGTCTGCCTGGAGCAATCGTCCTAGCGCTCATGTTGTCAGGCTGTAGACCGTCAAGCTTCAGTCCCTTAGCAGGAAGCTGGAAGACTTATTACAACTCCCGCTATGGGTTTGAGTTCCTCTACCCCAGTAATTGGGTCGCTGCTCCACCTCCAGAAGACCGGGATGGACAGGCATTCACCCTGCCGCAGAACCCGACTGTTGAGATTCGGGGATGGGCCAGCAATCGGTCCGCCTTACCGAAGAATACAGCCAAATTGTCACAGTCCAACTTCAAGACCAAGCAAGGGCTAGCTGGACAACTAAAGGTAGAGATTGGTCCAGATGTGAGTTCAATGCTGCTGACGTTGAACCAGGGACAGTTTCGCTACAGCTGGCAGGGACAAGCGCCCAGTCAGCAATTTGACAATTACTACCGCTTTTTTTACTACGCCGCTGCTGAGTATCAGGTTTCGCAATCTAAAGAGAAGTAGGGCAGAGGGCATGCCCTGTTCTTTCTTTTAATGGTTGAGAAGGGTCACAAACCTGATAGATTTAGCGAGTATCAGCGAGTAAGAACTGGTTAAGATGAAAGTCCTGGTTATTGGTGGCGATGGTTATTGCGGTTGGGCAACTGCACTTTACCTTTCAAATCGAGGTTATGAAGTCGGCATTTTAGATAGCTTGGTGCGGCGGCACTGGGACATGGAATTAGGTGTAGAGACATTGACTCCGACTGCATCAATTCAGCAACGCCTAGAGCGTTGGCGCAGTCTGACTGGTAAGTCTATTGACTTATTCATTGGCGATATTACTAACTACGAGTTTCTAAACAAATCGCTGCTCAAGTTTGAGCCAGAGGCAATTGTGCATTTTGGTGAACAGCGCTCGGCTCCTTTTTCAATGATTGACCGCGAACACGCGGTTTTAACCCAGGTCAACAACGTCGTTGGGACGCTGAACTTGCTGTACGTGATGCGGGAGAGTTTCCCTGACTGCCATCTCGTCAAGCTGGGAACGTTGGGCGAGTACGGCACACCCAACATTGATATTGAAGAGGGATACATCACCATAGAACACAATGGGCGCAAGGATACCCTGCCTTATCCAAAGCAAC
>CAXUIV010000375.1:0-5350 GCA_964250875.1 uncultured bacterium | reverse complement strand
GCGTTGCGCCAGAGCGAGAGACGCCTGGGATAATTGCGAGAGATTGAGCGAATCCCATCAAGATGCTGTCAGTGATACCTAGCTTATCAAAGTTACGCTGACGCCTCCCTAACAATTCGGCCATCCCTAACAGTAAGGACATGATAATCGAAGCACAGGCGATCGCCAGCAGACTCCGCAGTGGCGAGCGATCGTAGTCAGGAATCAGAACTTTGACCAAAAGTCCAAAACAGATTGCAGGTAGCGTCCCCAAGGCAATTCCTAGCCCTAAGCGAAAATCTTGTGAGCTGTAGTCACCAGTCCGCATGGCTTCTATAAAACCGAGAGTAATCTGCCTTAAATCTTGCCAGAAGTACCATACGGCTGCTGCAACGCAGCCAAGCGGCAGCACGGCGGTAACGGCAAGACCTGGATCGCCCCAACCTAACGCGACTGGCACGACTTTTAAATGAGCTGTGCTGCTTATAGGCAAGAATTCTGCCAATCCTTGCACTATGCCCAATACAAATGCTTGAAAGATGGTTATTTGAGACATCTTTGTTGCAGCAGCAGTTTCCACCAGTTTCGGCGATTGAGCGCCGAGAGTATGTAAAGGGAGGGTGAGGAAGGTGATGAACCCACTAACTCCAAAAAGCTCGAATAACCGACGTTTCGATTTAAACATACCTTCTTTACTTTCCTTTAGAGATTAGTCTCCGTAGCTTCGCAGCCACTTGCTGACGAGAAGCGCCAGGTTGAAATAGTCATTAATTCAGTAGTGCTAGTATAAAATTGCTTGACAAGTGCAGGCAGTGTCAGTACTTGACCTCTGACTTACTGAGATTGGACTTTTAGCCAATCTAGGTCACAAAAGTCAAGAACTTGGAAAGATTGACCTCGGCAGCAACGCAGCAACGGGAGCATCCCAGTTTTTATTCAAGCAACAGCAAGACGTCCATTCAGATAAGCACAGCGGTGAGCCAGCACTTGAGGCACATTTCCCCGTTTCCACTGAGCACCTGAGATTTTAAGGCGACGGTCGATTTGCTTGATGGTGAATTCTACGGCCCCAGAGCCAATAGAACAAATCTGCTCCGCTTGATAATACTGATAGTTGATGATGCGGTGACGATGCTTCTCAAGGTACTGGCAGAAATTGTCAGCTTGCGGCAGTTTGCAGTCAGCAAACAAGGCAAGTGCCGCCTCGACTTGCCAAAGCGCCAGAGCAGAGCTTCGGCCTGCTGTAAGCGCTTGAGAGAGCCACCAACCTTAGATAAGTTTTCCACCAAATGAAACCAGTCAAGCACCTCCCGGCGTTGGCCGTCAGGTGCCAATAGCTGAATAATGTTCCAAATCCCGTCATGCCCGTCGCCCAGACAGGTCAGAATCGGCGCGACTGGTTGAGCATTGACCCAATCAATCAGCACGGCGTTGTTCTGAAATGATGCGCCTACTGTTTTCAACTCGTGCAAGCACACTGCCTTGTACCCTTGCCACACACTCGGTTCTCCGACTGGCGTCCGCACCCGGATGTTGCCGCCATCGACGCTTAATTCCGCTACAGTTGGCTCTATCTCTGGTAACTCAAAGCTCTGACAATGTACCAATCTCTGTTGCACACTGCTCGACACTTGGACTCCAGTTAGGTAAGCCACATCCTCGGCTGCATGCTCGTAGGACACATTCGCACTCATCCGTAAACAACAACTCTCGCGTCGGAGGACTCAGTTGACTATGCGCTCGCACCCCTAACTGCTGGGCTTGTTGACTGGTAATTGGCAGCCCTCCTAGGATACTTTTGAGCTGTCTCTGATACCCTGCTGTTGTACCTGTGCTCGTTGCGATAAAAAAACTCCGACTTTTGGCATCACCTGCTGCTGCATTTGCCTACGGACTGCTTGTTCAATCCCCGCCAACGTCGTCAACTGCTCCGGTGGCGTGTCCTCATACAAAATTTTGGCAATTGCTTGGATGTGCTTGTCCATTTCTTGCTGTTGTTCGGGAGTCATCGCCTTGCCACCTTGCGCCAGTTTGTTCTTGCTTAATTATCCCTCATTTCAAAAACTGGGATGCTCCCGGCAGCAACCGGGAGGGCGACCCGGTGGGTCGCCCCTACCGATTGACCTCACTGACTGGAGAACTGCTATAGTTTGAAATCTAAAGTAGATTAGGCTTTGCATAATAGTAGTTTAAAAAGTCGCATTAGCATTAGGCGCTAGGCGTTAGGCATATTACAAAGCCTGCAAAGGATATTATGAGAATTTTAATAGTTGAAGATGATGACCGGATTGCTAAACCTCTAGCAGAGGACTTGAGACATCAGTACCATGTTGTGGATATAGCAAGTGATGGAGTCGAGGGTTGGGAATATGCGCAGTCAACCTTGTACGATCTGATTCTTTTGGATTTGATGTTGCCACAACTGAATGGAGTCACAGTATGCAAGCGCCTACGAACTGCTGGTTGTAAAGCTTTAATTTTAATGCTGACAGCGAAAGACACTACCACTGATAAAGTGAGCGGACTTGACGCTGGTGCTGATGATTACCTGGTCAAGCCATTTGAACTTGAGGAACTAACCGCCCGCATTAGAGCTTTGTCCCGTAGAAGTTCAGAAGCAAAGCAACCTATTTTCTGTTACGGTGAGCTGCAACTCGACCCGGGCAGTTGCATCGTAACTTGTGCCGGAAAACCCCTGCCTTTGACTCCTAAGGAGTATATGATTCTAGAAAGTTTTTTCCGGCACCCTAACCAAGTACTGACTCGCGCTGCGCTGCTAGATAAACTTTGGGAGTCTGACAAGGTGACTGGAGAAGAAACGATTAAGACTCATGTAACAAACTTGCGGCGCAAACTCAAAGCAGCAGGAAGTTCAGACTTGATTGAGACGGTTTACGGTATCGGCTACCGTTTCTGCATCAAACAGTAAGCAATAAGTTTTCACGCATCTAAATTGCCGATTTTTCTTGTCCGTTGTCCGTCGTTCTTCATCCGTTGTTGAAAGCCTAACCGGACACTATGACAACTGACCACGGACAACTGACGGCCTCAACGAAATATATTGTCATCTCAATGTGATTTAGATATCCTTCTTTAAGGACAAAAACCTGTGTTTCAAAAGCTTCAATATCGACTGCTATCTTCTTATCTGGTGGTTCTGGCCTCCATTCTGGGAGTCTTTGCTGTTGCAGTCCGGCTCGTCTTCGCTCATAGCTTGAGTCAACAAGTTACCGATAAACTGACTGTTTTAGGACAGAGTGTTGCTGCCAGCGCTGAGTTCAAGCGAGGAAAGCTTGAAGTTGGAGATGATTTTTCCGCCAAAAGTCTACTGGACCGAGAACATGCCATACAGTGGTTTGACACGCACGGTCACTTAATAACTCAACAGGGTAAAGCTATCCTGTCTTTGCCTTTTTCTGCTGATCGAGCTGTGCAGTTTCAGGCAGGCAAGCCACGAATTCAGGCAGTCACCTTACCCATTTTAGGCAGCGACAATCAACGACTGATTGGCTATGTCAGAGCCAGCCAATCTCTAGGAGAGTTTGATGCAACCTTACAAAAACTGGATTTAGGATTGGCAGGTGGCATTCTGATGTCTCTAGTGCTGAGCGGTATTGGTGGAGTGCTACTCACTCGGCAGGCGATGCAGCCCATTGAAGAGAGCTTTGAGAGACTCAAACAGTTTACAGCCGATGCCTCTCATGAACTTCGTAGCCCTTTGATGGCAATTAAGAGCAACGTGTCGGTGGCTCTGAAATATCCTGAGGGCATGCGGCTGACAGACATTGAAAAGTTTGAGGCGATCGCGAGCGCGACTAACCAAATGACTCGCCTCACAGAAGACTTACTGTTTCTCGCTCGCACTGATAGGGTTTTCAGTCGGGATTGGGACACGATCGAGCTGACTGCAATTCTGAATAACTTGGTGCAACGATACCAGCCTCAAGCTGAAGTCAAACAAATTCAGCTCAAACTTCAGTCAACCACGCCTCTGTACTTGCTGGGCGAATCAGTTCAATTGACGCGATTGTTCACCAACTTAATTGAAAATGCACTCCATTACACTCCTGCAAAAGGCACAGTTGAAATTGAAACCGACTGCATCGGTTCCCATCTCTATGTCAAAGTGCAGGATACAGGTGTAGGAATTGCGCCAGAACATCTTGAACACGTCTTCGAGCGATTTTGGCGAGCCGAGCGCTCTCGTTCCTACTGGAATGGGGGTTCTGGTTTAGGGCTAGCGATCGCTCGAACCATTACTCAAAACCACAGCGGATCGATTACTGTCACCAGCCGACTGGGAGTTGGTAGCTGTTTCACAGTGCGTTTGCTAGCAGGTGCCTTGACCTAGAACTGAGCTAAATGTCACCTACCTTGCTTAGGAAAATGGCGTAACAAATACCAGAATATGGCCACATTTTGCGAGAATATTGCTAATTTGAATAATGTTACTCCCCGTACTAACTCAAATATTTCTACTGGAATACTAGAACAAGCTGTAGCTGCTAATACAGAAGAGAGAATTACGGTTATTTTATAGTGTGGATAACTTTTCCTAGTCGAGTTTAGTAGCGAGTAATAGTGTCAGTTAATCTATCAGCAGATGCAGAGAAGTTTAGGAAACGACAACAAGACCCTAAAAACAAGCGGGCTGTAGACGCTGTTAGGAGTAATTTGCGGATTGAAACAACGTAGTGTCTTGTGGAGTGATTTTTGTATATGTCTTCACAAATATCTCCCTTTAGTACGAATTACATCAAGTGGCAAAAGTCAAAAACTCAGAAAGATGCGCTCAAGTTTGAGATTTTTTTACTGAGTGTCGCATGCTACATTCACCTCAATGAAATGGGGTGTAATTAAAGTGGTAGTTCAGGTTAGGCTGCATTTGGCAGCAAATTGGCCCAACAATTATCTCACTGTTGGTTTTGCCGCAGAACTCTCAACGGCAACAACTAATCCGCTTTCAAGGGCCGTCCACTAAGCACCAACAATGTCGAGGCTTCCAGAATCACATAGCAATGAACACTTTCAATCCCCGTCGATAGTACAGGGAGACGTTGTCTGCGTCACGAAAATAGCTCCTCAAACATAGACAAGGACAACCGATTTGCAACACACTCTTTCCGAGTTCTTTCCATTCTCAAACTACTCTTATAACCTGAGTTCAAAAACACGAGTTAACAAAGACGCGACTATGAAAGTTAATGCTGCACCTTGTTCTTGGCACAGTAAGTCTGATTTAAGCAGGTTGATTCGTTACGCAATTTAGATGACTAACTCTTTGCTACCGCTTCTAATCGTTGCTGCTAGGGCTGTAAAGGGCAACTTCGTCCGTCAAACTCGTCAGACATCTGCTACGCAAGAGCAATTC
>CAXUIV010000374.1:0-5368 GCA_964250875.1 uncultured bacterium | reverse complement strand
CCCCATCTCTCCATCTCCCCATCCCTCCAGCGCCATCAACGCCTGCCGCGCCGAGCTATATCGCCGCTCCACTGCTGGCTGACTCAGACGAGAAAGCCAAGTGAGCATATTAGGATTCACCCAATCAGCAAATTGAATCTGTAAATCTTTTTGAGGCAAATCAGCTGGGGCAGTACCTGTAAGTAAATGAATGATTGTTGCTCCCAATGCGTAAAGATCGGAGGCTGGGACTGCCCGACCTCCAAACTGTTCCATCGGGGTATAGCCATAAGTCCCCACCACAGTGAACGTGACTCCCTCTACCGCTGCATGAGCCTGCACCGCACCAAAGTCAACCAAATACACCTGCTCATCTTTTCCCCAGATTAAATTACTCGGCTTAATGTCCCGATGCAGCACGGCTGGACTCAATTCATGTAGGTAAACCAGAATATTTAGCACATCCGCAGCGATCTGGCGGACTTGCGCCTCAGTAAACTTTTCACCTTGGTGTAGCAATTCTTTCAAAGAGCAACCGGGAATATACTCCTGAACCAAGCCAAACCAAGGCGATCGCTCCTCGACACAAAAGTAGTCCCGATACTTGGGGATCCGGGGATAGTTTAGGTGTTTAAGGACTTGTGCTTCTCGCTCAAACAATTTGAGTTCATCCCACTGCACATCAGAGAATGCTAAAAATTTGACAACCACTAGGTCATTGGCTGGCGTCTCTAAATCAACTGCCGACCAAGTTTGACGGCTGATACTCCGTCCTAGTTTTTGCTTAAGTTGATAACGCCCCTGTAGTATTTGCTCTGCTTTCAGCATTTCGCCCTTAGTCCATTGTCTGCCACATGTCTAATCTACACATTGCAGCCTAGTCCAAAATCTAAAATCCAAAATTCCGGACAGTCCGCTCAAGTCGGGGGACCCGCCCACACGGCTGTCCTCTTAAAAGGGAGTGGCCAAAATAGAAAAATAAAAGCCTCTTTCTTGGAGTGTCCTTTCAGGTGAAGACACATATATCAGGGGAATACCGTAATCCAAACGCGCTGAGAGGCGATCGCTTAACTGAAAACGTAAGCCAACGCCGGTAGAGACTATTGTGTTAGGGTTGGGAGCAGCTCTGCCACTGTTCCAGGCGGTGCCATAATCAATAAAAGTTGCTAGCTGTACTAGACCGCTGAGCTGCGGTAGACGCAGCACCGGGACCCGAACTTCGCCAGAAACCACTGCCGCATTGTCTGTGAGGAAAATATCTTGGCGGTAACCCCGGACAGTGTCCTGACCACCAGTCCCAATCTGCTCCAGCGGCACGAGTGCCCTGTCTGATAGCTGCAAATCACCCCGAATCAGGAATAAGGTGTCCGCAGCTAGGAGACGCACGTACTGTGCCTGTCCCCGCCAGGAAAAGAATCGGCTGTCAGGAGGGCTGTTGTTGATTGTCGCACCAAGCACACCGATGCCAAAAGTGAGTTGAGAGCGGGCAGCGATCACTTGACTGCTGTTGCGCTGTGTAAACTCTTGAAAGAACCGTAGCGCTGAGATGCGGGTATGTCCTTGGCTATCTGAGCCTGGAGAGAGGGGATAAGGTATTCCTAGAAGCGTAATGTCACTCTCCTCGCGTGTAGCTGTCAGACCAAGAACAAATTCTCGCTGAGGATTTTGTAAGATCGGCTGGCGCAGCGTGAGTTCATAATAGCGAGAGGTGGAATTGATGTTGAGCCGGTTAAAGGGAGGCTCAACGACATGAGCAAAGTCAATATCGTAATTAAAACTGATGGTGCCGTTATGGGCATTAATCGGCAAGGTATAGCTAGCGTCTAGGTTATTGCTGCCATCAGTGTTGCTGTAGCCTATGCTTAACCCATCCCCTAACCCCAGTAGGTTGGCTTCATTGAGTTCTAGTCGGCGGCGAAAGCTGCCAACACTCGGTTCCCGATCATTATCTAGGCCAATCTGAGGATTAAAGGTTTTGGCCTCTGTTACATCCACATCAAGTACGCTTGTACCCGGACGAGTACCGGCAGATAGTTCAGCCTTCAAATTTTTGATCAGAGGATTGAGTTGTAGGAGTTGCAAAGCCTCTAGCAGTCGCTCGCGATTCAGTGGCCTAGCGGCACCGATAGCTATACGCGATCGCACATAGTCGGGATTCAGTCTCCTAGTGCCTGTTACGTTAATAGCTTCTACGCTTCCTTCAATCACCTGAATTTTGACTATACCTCCCTGAAGGGTTTGAGCTGGGATTAGAGCGCCAGAGGTAATGTATCCTCGGTCAACGTAGAGCTGGGTAATTTTAGAACGGACTTCGAATAAGTCGGCGAATGAGATTTTTGTCTTGATGTAGGGAGCAAGTAGTCGATTAAACTCACTGCGGCTAAAGACGGTGCTGCCGACAACATCGAATCCCCTAACGCTGATAGTTTCAGGTACGCCAGGAGCTGTTTGTGGAGTGGTGGAAGCAGGTGAGGGCTGTAGTAACTGGTCTGGAGGAGGTAATGGG
Organism: uncultured bacterium; assembly: GCA_964250875.1. Lineage (GTDB taxonomy): Bacteria > Cyanobacteriota > Cyanobacteriia > Cyanobacteriales > Chroococcidiopsidaceae > CAXUIV01. Next base: position 2,883 of record CAXUIV010000374.1, on the reverse strand, counting down.
GCAGGAATTTGCAGAACTGGCGGAGCTTGAGGTGGTGCTGACGGGATCTCCGGCGTTTGAAAGGGCGACTTTGGGTTTTGTTGGGACGGTGGCTTTGGCAGTATTGCTGGAACCTGCGTCAGAATCTCTGGTGTCGTAACAATAGGGTCTGTAGGGATTATAAGAAGCTGAACAGGCTGCGCTTGACTCGGTGCTGTCAGTCCAACGGTAAACATTAGTAGACTTAAATGCAGGCAGGACTGATAGAGGTGTGGATGGTGAGCTACTACACAATTAAGCTGCACAGAGTTAGCCCATCAATTATGTTGAATTGTGGAAGATTAATGTCTGACTGAATATACCACAGGCTGGTTTACAAGTGCGGTGCTGAATGCTGAGGAGGATGGGTGATTTGCATCAAAGGTGTAGAGACGTAGGAGACGTTGCATGCAACGTCTCTACAGAGGTCAGCACCCTACTGAGGCTGTAACTGATACTGACCAGGATTAGTAGGTGGTGGCGTCTCTGGACTTACTGCTGGTGATGTCGTCGTAGGGGTTGGCAGCACTTGAATTGGCGGTGTGCCATTCTGTGGCACAAAGTTGGGATAAAAATCACGGGGCCGTTGGTCGCTAGCATCAATACAAGAATTCATGGCTGACAGAGAGGTAAGGTCGATTTCTCGGCGCAAGCCCACCACGCACTCAGCAAAACGTGACGGTAGTAAGCTGCTGCGGCAGTAGTCCAGAACTGCTGGCGCAACCGTATCCCGAGTCTGGCTAATGGCAACAACACACTCAGCTAGCTCATTGGGCCTTCGCACCTGTACACAAGTCGCAAGAGCATCTGCAGCTATGATGCTTGTCTGGTTTTTGATATCAATAACACACTTGGATAAAACCCGAGGATCCAACACTGCTGTACAGGAAGACGCTGCCGCCTCAATAGAGATGCCAACACTTGTCAGTCGGCCAGCACAGACGCGATAATCATTTCGGTAGGAGAGTGGAACCGCAGCCTGACTGGGCAGGGCTGTTGCCCACCATGCCATAACAGTCATCTGAGCGGTTGCACAAATCAAACCATAAATAGTGTGTCTGCGTTCTGGTACCTTAGACATATCGTTTCTCCTCAACACTACAGTTCTCTAAAGAAATCTTATACTTGAGAACTGGGAGAAGTTTGAAAAGGATTAAATAGAGGGAACTTAATGTCCAGATATCGAGGCCCACGCCTCAGAATTGTCCGCCGTCTAGGTGAATTACCCGGTTTGACTCGTAAAAGCGCCAGACGAGCCTACCCGCCTGGCCAACACGGTCAGGCTCGCAAGAAACGATCCGAGTATGCTATTCGGCTAGAAGAAAAGCAAAAGCTCCGCTTTAATTATGGTCTGACTGAGAAGCAGCTGTTACGCTACGTGCGTAGAGCCAGACGAGTCACTGGCTCTACTGGACAAGTGCTGCTACAGCTGCTGGAAATGCGTCTAGATAACACTGTGTTCCGTTTGGGAATGGCTCCTACCATCCCTGGTGCCCGTCAGCTAGTGAATCACGGCCACGTGACAGTTAACGGTCGCGTCGTCAATATTCCCAGCTATCAATGCCGAGCTGGCGAAACTATCGCTGTCAGAGATCGGGAGCAATCGCGCAAGCTGGTGGAGGCAAACCTCCAGTTTCCTGGCTTAGCTAACCTGCCCAGCCATCTGGATTTTGACAAAAACAAGCTGGTTGGCAAAGTTAACGGTGTCGTTGAGCGTGAATGGGTAGCCTTGCAAGTCAATGAACTGCTGGTGGTTGAGTACTACTCGCGGCAAGCCTAAGAAGGTTCTGAGTTTTGAGTTTTGAGTTTTGAATTGATTAACTCAAAACTCATAATTCATAACTCAAAACTTTTCTCAGCCGCCAATCTGTGACATTGTGCGCATGTAAGCGCCAGTTGTGCCAGATTGCCGCTGCTTGAAGTTAATCTCCGGTTTTAGCGCTAGCAACTGACTCACCTGTTCACGTAGCTCTGCTGGGTCAACACCATCACGGAGAGCCGTTTTTAGGTCAATTTGATTGCTCTCGTTTAACAGACAGGGTCTGAGCCAACCGTCGGCAGACAAGCGCATTCGGTTACAGCGATCGCAAAAACATTCTGACATCTGACTAATAAAGCCGAGTGTGCCTTTGGCTCCAGGAATCTGGAACACGTCAGCTGGACCGTTACCACAAACTTGGGAATCAGTCAACCCCCAACGCTGGCTGATTCTTTCCTGTAGCTCAGCAGAAGCTACCCAACCTTGCTCGCCGAACAGGTGAGCATTACCAATTGGCATGAATTCAATGAACCGGACGTGCCACTGTCGCTCAATTGTGAGGGCGGCTAGGTTTAGCACTTCGTGATCGTTGACGCCTGGAATTACGACAACGTTCAGCTTTAGAGGATCAAATCCAACTCTATAGGCAGTCTGTATGCCTTCCCAAACTCGTTGCCATTGCGAACGGCCACGATTGCCAATGATTTGGTCAAAGGTTTCTGGGTTGAGAGAATCCAAGCTGATGTTAATTCGCCGTAGTCCAGCGTCGTAGAGGTCTTGTGCCATGTCTGCTAGTAGAAACCCATTTGTGGTCATGGAAATGTCTTGGGTTTCGGGGAGGGTGGCGATCGCTCGCACCAACTGAATCACACCCGGACGCAGCAAGGGTTCACCCCCAGTTAAGCGAAACCGAGTGAATCCAACTGGAATAAAGACCTCTTGAATCAGAGTGAGCAGTTCCCCAACGCTTAGTAGCTGCTGCCGCAAGATGTATTCCAGTTCTGCCCCCTCTGGCATACAGTACTGGCACTTGAAGTTACAGCGATCAATCAAGCTGATGCGGAGATAATCTACCTGATTCATAGTTTTACTTTTATTGTCCTCGA